>CALLLY010000298.1 GCA_938008205.1 uncultured Granulosicoccaceae bacterium | reverse complement strand
GGTGTGCACTATGGGATGTCAATTTGTTACGAAGATGCATTTGGTAGCGAAATGATTCCTCAGTTTCCTGACGCTAACGTCTTAATCAATATTAGTAACGATGCCTGGTTTGGAGACTCAACCGCTCCACATCAGCATCAGGAAATTGCCGCGATGCGTTCTCTTGAATTTCAACGCCCGATGCTACGGGTTACTAATACTGGTATTACGTCACTAATCTCTTATAACGGGGCGATATCCAGCAGTACGCCACAATTCAAAACCCATATTTTGCAGGCTGAGGTTCAGCCTCGCACCGGATCCACTCCGTTTGTGAAAGTCGGTAACTGGATAGCCGTAGTTGCAGCGCTGTTCTTATTCTGCCTTGTCGGTGTTTGTCGTCATTCCCAAAGAGTTGCCAGTTAACTGTCTCTTCTTTTTTCGTAGTCTGTAGCTGTTCTTGGTCATTACGCAATGGCGGCGTGAAGCCCCTGTCATTGTGGTAAGTACAGTATGTTGTCGGCGATAGGGATAGCGCAGTAGCGATATCATTCCAGAGTGTTGCGTATGTTTACTCTAATACGTACCGATAAGACTTTCTCATCCCTTCTTTGATTTTCGCAGCTTCAGATACATGCCGCCGATCTATTGACGATTCAGTCTAAGCGTCTTTTGGATATTGGCGCTACCACGATCTACATACCCTACCTTCCAAGCCGTCGTTCTGAAAATTCTCATCACCCTATTGGTATGGGAATTGCGATTAAACGGCCCGCAGGGAAGAGCTGAAAATCCATCAGCGGAAATGCAGACATTTTCTCTTAATGTTCTGCACAGTCGCGGATGGTTGAAGGCTGACACAATAAAAATGGCTCTTAGTTTTGGTGGCTGTAAATGTTCGGCGCTGTAAAGTAAGCAGCGTAATCGGGAAGGTTGGTGTGGTTCTTACAAAGGACGAGTCAACTTAACTTATTACTCAAAAGAAAAAATAGAATTAGTTTGTCTCGTGATTATTCAACATGATCGGAAATCGTTTATGCGACAGTGTGTAAGCCTCCAGAGGTTTTCAATAAGCCTGCTTTGGTTGGGAGTGGTTCTTGGGCTAACAGCGTGCGGAATTATGCCGCAGACCAAAGGGGTGAACGAGCATCAACTGCGTGCGCAGGTCAGGCAGGGGGAAGTAAGAATACAAGATATCTCTCCTGATTTGATTGCCTCGATGAGCCTGAGCAATGTCCGAGGCAATATGGGTTGCGGTGCCGGTCTTTGCCCTGAGAACTGGGATTATCTGATAGGGCCCGGTGATGTGCTGAGTATTGTTGTGTGGGAGCATCCTCAGCTGACTATTCCAGCAGGGCCGAACAGAAGCCCTCAGGAGGCTGGTACCAGAGTGCACGCCGACGGCTCAATCTTTTATCCATACATCGGGAAATTGAATGTACAGGATAGAACGTTATCTGGAGTCAGAGAGTTGATTGCGGATGGTTTGAAAAAAATTATTCCTGACCCGCAGGTAGATGTTTCTATTGCGCATTTCAGGGAAAATAACAAGGTCTATGTGCTTGGTGAAATTGCAAAGCCAGGGCCTTTGGTGTTGGGTATGTCTCGGATGAGCCTGACTGAGGCTGTCGCGCAGAGTGGCGGAGTATTTAAGTCCAACGCTAACGCCAAAGGGATATTTGTTTTCCGGACAGATATGTCCAGCGGCGATGTCGACGTTTTTCGGCTTGATGGCAGCTCTCCAACAGCTTTTATGTGGGGGACGCGTTTTAATCTCCAGGAACAAGATGTTGTCTACGTGACCTCTGCACCTGCCACCCGCTGGGGACGTATAATTACAAAGATAGTACCTTCTTTAGGAGCGCTAAATGCGCTGTTGATTTTGGAAGACAGACTGAAATGAATGTTCAGTCAATCCTAGTAGTTTGTGCGGGAAATATGTGTCGTTCTCCAGTTGGGCAAACTGTGTTGGCCGAGCACTTGCAACGTGTACAGGTAACGTCAGCGGGGCTTGTGGCCAGGGAAGGGAAGCCCGCATGTGCAACTGCTATTGAAGTGGCTGCAGATTGTGGTATTGATATTTCAGCCCATCGATCTACAAAGTTGACCCCCGAACTGGTGCTTAAGAATGATTTAGTGCTGGTAATGGAGGAGCTGCATCTGCGCGAGTTGCAAAATGCGATGCCGCATGTGCAGGGCAAAGTGATGTTGTTTGGAAAATGGAAAGGCGAGCTTGATATTCCAGACCCTTATAAGCGCTCTAGTGATATGTACAAAGCTGTATTTACTCAAATTCAAGAACACGCCCAATACTGGGCGAACAAACTGGACTGAAATTACGTGACAAACAGTGTCTTTCCAATGAACTCTGAAGACGACAAAGACGAGTTGATGCCGTTGTTGCTGCTCTTGTGGTCTAAGAAATTCATCATTTGTTGTTTGGCGTTAGTGGGCCTGTGTATTGGTGTGCTTGTAGGCCTTTCTAAAACATCGATGTACAGTGCTGATGCCTTAGTTCAGCTAGAAAGCAAGAACGGTGGAATTACTCTCTCTCAGGATATCGCTGAATTGATGTCAAACGAGTCAGAGGCCATTGCTGAAATAGAGATAGTTCGTTCAAGAATGGTCGTTGGCAAAGTGGTAGAGACCTTGGGTTTGGATTTGGTCAAGCGACCCAAGATGCTTCCAGGTATCGGAGATCTGTTTAACAAGTTAGGATTGGAGCGTCCAGCCTGGTTAGGGTCTTATGCATGGGGAGATGAAACGCTTGAGATTGGTGAGTTTCAGGTACCGGCAAAGTTGTTGGGAGAGCGTATCGTTTTCACAGCCGGTGCTGACGGTGCGTTTACACTGGAATTTATTGATGGCCAGGTAGTCAATGGTCAACTTGGGCAGACTGTAGAGCATTTTGATTTAGGTTACAAAATAGTGGTTAGTGAATTCACGGCCGCGCCAGGAGTTCAATTTAGTCTGACCAAACTCGGAGAACGTCAAGCGATTAATGTGGTTCGTAATGCACTACGGGTCTCTGAGAAAGGTAGAAATTCCAACTTATTGCAAGTCACAACGCAACACCGAGACAAGCAAGTCGCGCGAGAAATCCTGGCTGGTGTGTTAGATACCTATGTAGCACAAAACATAGGCAGAAGCTCCGAGGAAGCTGAGAAAAGTTTAGAGTTTTTGCGTACGCAAATTCCTATCGTTCAGGAAGATTTGGTTCGTGCGGAAACTCAGCTAAATGACTACAGACTACAACATGAATCGATAAATCTCGATCTAGAATCGGCCGCAGTATTAGATCGACTTGTGGCATTAGACGCTCAAATAAGTGGTCTTGAATTGGAAGAGACCGAGCTCGCGCGGCTGTATACGCGTGACCACCCACGTTATGCAGCTTTAGTCGCTAAGAAACAGAAACTGACGAATGAGAAGGAATTGCTTTCAAGCACGGTACAGTCGTTTCCCGAAACGCAGCAGGAGATTCTGCGAAGAACTCGTGATGTTGAGGTTAATCAACAAATCTATCTACAGCTGCTGAACAAAAAGCAAGAGCTCAACGTTTTGAAAGCATCTGCTGTTGGTAGTGTGCGAATAATTGATGCTGCGATGGCTAACCCCACTCCCGTGAGTCCGAATAAACAAATGTTGGCTCTGATGGGCGCTTTCCTGGGTTTGTTTTCCGGCTGTGGTGCGGTCTTACTGCGCTTTTTCCTGCTCCGCAATGTGGATTCGCCAGAGGATATATCAAAGCTTGGTCTGCCAGTCTACGCTACTGTTCCTCTATCGGTAAGTCAGGAGAAGTTGAAGAATCCAGCTGGGTTTGTGTTGTCCAGAGATAATCCGGCAGAGCTTGCGGTAGAAGCGTTAAGGAGCTTACGAACCAGCTTACATTTCGGCGTCCTGGAGGAAGGCAAAGGGGTAGTTTCAATCACCGGTCCCGCACCTGCGCTGGGTAAGACTTTTGTGACGTGCAATCTTGCCTACCTTGCAGCTGAATCTGGTGCAAAGGTGCTGTTAGTTGACGCTGACATGCGGCGTGGTACCGTCGGTAAGGTGTTTAATGTGCCAGCCGGATCTGCAGGTTTCTCCGAATTATTAGCGGGTTCAGCCTCGATCGAGGAGGTTATCCACCCTGTGGCGCTATCTGCGGGTGCTCAAGAGCAGAGTAACGTGCTGAAAACTTCCAGCAAAGTAGCTACCAGAGAACCCGAACTCGAAGCTGTACTGGAGGGCATCAAGCTATTGGATTATCCTGCAGTGGATGACGCATCGGACTCTGGCTCTCAGGGCAGTGGTTCGCTGACTGTTATTTCAAGAGGTGCAGCCCCACCGAATCCATCAGAGCTCTTAATGCAATCTTCGTTTGCAGGTTTTCTGAAGGAAATGACTGAGTGCTTCGACCTGGTGCTGTTTGATACACCGCCTGTGCTGGCGGCGACCGACTCGATGATTATAGGAAAGCATTCTGACATGAACCTGATGGTAGTGCGCCATACAGAGACCGCGCTTCATGAAGTCAACGAAGTTGTACGTTCATTTAAAATTAACAACGTTGATCTATCCGGTGTTGTACTTAACGGTTACAACGCAAAAGAAGGTAAGTTCGGGCAGTACGGATATACCTACGGTTACCAATATGCCTATGAATCAGATTGAAGCCAGCCTGGATTATTCTTCTCCTATTCAGGCTGTCGCCTCATGAATTATCCTACGCCCAGGAGATTCCGCACTGCGAGCGGTGCGTAATCTCCTAGCCTGGATTATTCATTAGGATTCGCCATTCAGCGAAAATAGCGCAAAACAGCTCGCTTGATCTAGCGAGAAGCGTGGCCCGCCACGCGCCGAGCTGGATCATGCGAGATGTGCAGCGATATTTACGTCTGATGGTGAATAGACACAGTGCTAACTGAAAAATATTATCTAAACGATGGTTTGGAACCATATGCATAGATAATCGCTATCATTAACTTGTCGCCTTGTGAATAGTCCAGGCTAGAACCGAAGTTTAATCGTCAACAAGCCCTGGGTGCCTGTGAGTTTTAAATTTGTCTGAACGTTTTGCGTAACAAATTTATTATTCACCGCAAGGGAAATTAGTGCCCCGGCGACTACATCTACTATTCGATGATGGTCGTTTTCTACTCTACTTGCCGCTACTGCGGTAGCTGTTACATAGGCAGGAACGCCGAATGATAATCCGTACCGTCGGTGAATAAAGCCGGCGCTGGCAAATGCCAGCGTAGTGTGTCCGCTGGGGAAACTATTGTTGTCGAGTTGATTCGGTCTCTCCGAATCGACTACGGATTTCAAGAAAAGTGTAATCGCGGCAGAGGTAGCTGTTGAGGTCGCGTATTGCGTGACGCCCTTTTTATCCTGATGAAAGGCGGTTAGTGCCAGACCCGACAGCAGCAATGCGTCTCTCAAGTGGTCACTGTCTTCGTCTGACAATGCCGCGTAGGCCGGACGCAACAGAAGTAACCAGATTAGTGCCGTGACCGTGACAATTCGAATCAAAAGTCGGGGGTGAGTCGTGTTCAAGGCTCTGGATTCCAAATTTCAAACGAGTGTTGACCAACCTCCTCACTTTGAGCCACAGCGTCAGAATTCGCAACCATCACCAAAAATTTAATTAACCCACTTCCCTGCCACCGTTGGACAAATCACCGCCTGTTCGAAGACTACATGATTGCTGAAAGCCACAAATGTAGCAGGCATCACTGGCGTTGTGGATAATAGGGCTCTACCCAGAACAAACGGTGTCCTATGGAATCTGTTTCTTTCGTGGTCAACGGGGAACGTGTTGCCGTCGATGTTGAGCCGCGCTCCTTGTTGGTTGATGTGCTGCGCGATCAGCTCGGCCTCACCGGAACGCATGTCGGGTGCGATACCAGCCAGTGTGGCTGTTGCACCGTTCAGATCAACGGCAGCGCGGCAAAATCGTGCACCATGCTTGCGGTACAGGCATCGGGTGCGGTGATTAAGACCATTGAGGGGCTTGCAGAAAATGAAACGCTGCATCCCGTACAGGAAGCTTTTTCGCAGTGTCATGGTTTGCAGTGCGGGTTTTGCACCCCGGGCATGATCATGGCGACCGTTGAATTGCTGGAACATTCGCCAATCCCCACCGTGGAAGAAATTCGTCAGGGGCTCGCCGGCAATCTTTGTCGCTGCACGGGTTATGTGAATATCGAAAAGGCAGTGCAAAGCGCCGCAAGCAACCTGCGTACAATGCGCGATCGCGATGCAGCGGAGGCCTCAAAATGACGCTCATGCGGCACGAAGATCTTCGTCTCATTACCGGGACTGGTAAGTTTACTGCCGACTGGAATCTGCAAAATCAGTGTTATGCAGTATTTGTCCGGTCTCCACACGCGCACGCGAGGGTTACCGGCATTAACTGCGAAGCGGCTGCGGCGACCGCGAAAGTGCTGTTGGTGCTTACCGCAGCTGACGTTACTGCGGCCAGAATGCAGTCGGTGCCTAGTGGGCCGGAAATTAAGGGCATTGATGGCGCAATCATCAAAAAGGGCACTATGCCGGTGCTGGCGATTGATCGAGTACGATTTGTCGGCCAGCCGGTCGCCGTGGTGATTGCAGAGACAGCAGGTGCTGCGCAGGACGCCAGTGAATTGGTAGAAGTTCAATATGAGCCTTTGCCGGCTGTGGCGAGTGTTGAAGATGCCCTGCAATCCGATGCTCCGCAACTACATCCTGGTGTGCCGGGGAACGAATCACTGCGATTCGAAAGTGGCGATCTTGAGGCTGTGGATAAAGCGTTCTCCCAATCTGAAAGAACTGCCACGCTGCGCATTGATAGCCAAAGGCTGTATGGAGCGCCGCTCGAGCCCAAAGCGATAACGGTGGCTCATGATGCTGGTCGGGGCATCACGGTTGTGCATACACCAACCCAGGGCGTACTGGGGATGAAGGCGGGATTGTCTTCCATTAGCGGTATTCCGGTCGAAGAATTTGAGATTGTTTCAGAGGATGTCGGCGGGTCATTCGGACTGCGCGGAGGTGCGAGTGCCGAGCATGCATTGTTAGTGTTGGCAGCTCGGCAGTTGCAGCGTCCCGTCAAATGGGTAGCGACGCGCTCAGAGTTGTTTGCCGGAGAATGGCATGGCAGAGGCCTGACGCTTGAAGGCTCAATAGCCATTGACCACGACGATAAAATAGCCGCAATAAAATTTCACGATACTGTCGATCTTGGTGCCTATAACTGTTTTTTCGGTGGATTTATTGGCACAAATAATCTGTCAGTCACCATGGGTGGCGCGTACCAGGTGCCGGCGCTTTATATGCAGTCTCGACTAGTGTTGACCAATACGGCTCCTGTTTCGGCCTATCGTGGCGCGGGCAGACCCGATATTGCTTTCGGCATAGAACGGCTGATTGATCATGCCGCAACCACCTTTAAGCTCGATCCGGTCGAATTCAGGCGCAAGAACTTCGTGCCTCAAAATGCGTTTCCTTATACCACCGCCAACGGTACTGTTTACGATTGTGGTGACTTCCATTCAGTGCTTGATAAAGCATTGTCGCAGGCCGGTTACGATACCTTTGAACAACGAAGGGCTGCGGCAAAACAGGATGGCAAAATTCGTGGTATCGGCATTGGCTACTATGTCGAAAAATCCGGGGCCGGTGGAGCGCCGAAAGATCAGGTTTCCTGCGAATTTAGTGCGGATGGAACGCTAACTCTGCATGCAGTCACCGGCCCCTCCGGGCAGGGGCACGAAACTGCATTCGCACAGATCATGGGTGACGGCCTGGGCATTGATCCGTTGCAAATCATCTATCGTGCAGGAAGTGCCGATCAGTCACTGGTTGGTAACGGCACCGGGGGCTCGCGTTCGTTGTACGGTACCGGGTCGGCGTTTAAAAATCTAATCGATGAAATCATCAATAGAGCCTTGCCGCACGCTGCCCGTGTGCTAAACGCGAATGCGGAAGATATAACATTCTCCGACGGACAATTTATGGTCCGAAACGGTGCCGGTGGTATCAGTTTGTTTGCATTGTCAAAGCGTCTTTCAGAGCCGCAACAGCATCCAGGGTCGCAAGAGCATCCACTCAACTGCACAGCCGAAACCGTGACCGGAGCCAATTATCCCAATGGCTGTCATATTGCCGAAGTTGAAATTGATCCTGAAACCGGCGTCACAGACATCATTGCCTACAACGCGGTTGACGATCTGGGAAATGTTATCTCGCCCGAACTGGTTCGTGGTCAGGTGCATGGCGGCGTGGTACAGGGAGCGGGACAGGCGTTCAGTGAAGCCATTGTCTATGACGACAACGGCCAGTTGTTGACCGGTAGCTTTATGGATTACGCCATGCCTAGAGCCGGCACGCTGCTCAATGTTGAAACAGATACATTCGCAGTACCTACCGAGCTTAACGAACTGGGCTCAAAAGGGGTCGGTGAGTCGGGTTGTTCCGGCTCGCTACCGTGCATATCTAATGCAGTAATGAATGCATTCGCGAGCGTGGGTGCCGGGCCGTTGTCCATGCCATATACGCCGGCACGAGTTTGGAAGCATCTGCAAAAGCATCAATAATCGACGGGATAATTTGTGATCGGAAGACTTTTACCAGCGGGGCGTCGCAGTTTCAGTTCGCTCAGTGAGAAAGAAATTCTGGCTTTGGCAATATCATCTGAAGAGGACGATTCCAGAATCTACCGTGCCTATGCCGAAGGGCTGCGAACCGATTTTCCGGCGTCTGCTGCGATCTTTGACAGCATGGCAGAAGAAGAAAATCAACACCGGCAGAGTCTGATCGATCTTTTTAAACAGCGGTTTGGCGATACCATTCCGCTCATCCGAAGAGAACATGTTCGAGGTTACTACGAGCGCAAACCTGACTGGTTAGTCAGGCCGCTAAATCTTGAGAAAACACGTGCTCAGGCCGAAGAAATGGAGCGACAGGCGGAACGTTTTTATCGCGCAGCTGCCGCCCAAACAACCGATGCAGATACCCGCCGCATGCTAGGCGATCTGGCCATTGCCGAATCTGCGCATCACGAAGAAGCGGTCAGGCTCGAAGAGACTCATCTTCCTGAAGGTGTTCGCGAAGGGGAAGACAAAAAAGAGCACAAGCAGTTTCTATTGACTTACGTACAGCCCGGATTGGCCGGTTTAATGGATGGCTCAATCTCTACCCTGGCTCCGATCTTTGCCGCCGCCTTTGCGACTGGAAATACCTGGACGACATTTCTGGTGGGATTGTCTGCCTCGGTCGGGGCGGGCATATCAATGGGTTTTACTGAGGCGGTACATGACGATGGTGTTTTGTCTGGTCGTGGATCACCGGTAAAACGCGGGCTCGCATCTGGCATTATGACGACCATCGGCGGCCTGGGGCACACGCTGCCCTACCTGATCCCTCACTTCAAAACCGCTACCTACGTGGCTATTGCGATTGTATTTGTAGAGCTTTGGGCAATCACCTGGATCCAGAATAAATATATGGAAACGCCGTGGGGGCGAGCGGCTATCCAGGTGTTGCTGGGTGGTGTTTTAGTATTCCTGGCAGGTATCTTTATCGGTAATATTTAGCAACTGACCGGGGTTGCTGTTAATCGGGTGTCAGTGTCTCAGTAGAGGGGTGCGATGCCAGGCTGTCCCAAGTGAATTGCGTCAATGGATAGATTCCACCAACGTTTCCCACGGCCTCGCGTCCTGATCTTTGCGTGGAACGGTACGTTATTCAGGTCTAAATAAATATCACCGTCGGTTGCAGTGCGGTGTAATATTCCACCTGCAGAAAAACTCTCGGAGATTCACCGGTTCATGACAAGCGATAGCGCACCACAATTCAGTGTCGAAAATCTTGATGCGATGGACGACAGCGCTCTGTGTCAGCTCGATTGGAAGCATCTGGTTTGTCTCAATGGCCGCCTGCTCGAACTTCATGCCGAAGGGCAGCTTGGTAATGACAGATTGGCCAAGCTACCGCGCCGCCCGATATTGTGTATCGACCAGATTGATCGCATCGATGACGATGTTATTGAAGCCTCTTTCACGTTTCCGTCCAGCGCTTCCGAGTGGGCGTTTGCCGAGAGTGAATCCCTGGAAATGTTGTTTCAGGATCAGCTGGATCAGCTGGTTGGATTCTGGGGTTGTCGTAAGGCCGATGGCATCGGACGAGCGCTTTCGTCGGGTGCTTGTAAACTGCAGCAGACGCTGGATTTCGAAGCGGGTAGGAAACTGTTCTATCGCCTCGAAAAACGAAAGTGGATGGAAAACAAAGTCTCTGGCAGCGGTGGCACAGCTGTTTTCAATGGCAGAATTTTGGACGAGCAGGATAATGTTGTACTCGATACAAAAAATGTCATTGTCGGTATATTAAATCCGGCTGATATCGCAGCACTTAGAGAACAACATGGCGGAAAGCAGGGAGTGCAATCACCAACGTCTGGTGAGTCATTTTCGGGTGAGCTGTTAATACCGATATACGATCAGTCATCACTCACAATTGCCGAATCTGAAGAAGGGCTTGCCAGCGTCAACGCGACTCAGCAGATTAATCCTGAATTGTGGCCGCTGAAGTACCATTTCAAAGGGGATCCGGTGGTTCCGGGTAATTTTGGTACACACGGAATTATTGCATTGCTAAAAGAGGTCGCCGCCTCGCACTTCGGGTTGATGGACGCAAAATTTACTTCACTTCAAAACAAAAAATTCTCCGGCATGATTTTCGAAGATCCGAAGCAAATCCGGTTCGAACTACGTAATGTGCACGCGAAAGACGATTCCGCTGTGGTGGCAGGGGAGGCGAATCTATATCTTGAAGATTCATCAGGTCAGTTAATGATTGATGAGCCGATTTACACGTTTAAAAATATTCTTGTATCAGCCGGGTAAAGGACTGCTCTGATTGCCTGATACCAGTAGTATCGGCGATTGATCGTGACCGAATGCTTTAGATTGGAGCGTTTGCGTCAATGTGAATCGGCAACTTTCATTATTGCTTTCCATTCTTTGGCAGACACGGGTTGTACTGATAGTCGGCTTCCTTTTTGAAGTAGTACCATCTCGCCAAGTGCTTTGACATCACGTAGCTCAGTCAGGGGAATAATTTTTTTAAACCTGGATTTGAGCTTTACGTCAACCATGTACCACCGCGGATTATCAGGGTCTGATTTGCTGTCATAGTACTTTTGATCTTTGTCAAAGGCAGTATGATCCGGATAGGCTTCCTTAACAATTTCCACCGTGCCGACAATGCCGGGGACTTTGCAACTTGAATGATAAAAGAAGCCCATGTCTCCTTTTTTCATTTGATCACGCATAATGTTGCGTGCCTGATAATTGCGAATACCATCCCAATGGTCGCGTTTACCACGCATTGCTGCAAGATCATCAATACTGAAAGCATCGGGTTCTGATTTAAACAGCCAGTAGTTCATTGTTGATTATCCGAAAAGCAACAGGACTTAAGAAAGTGTACCGGCTTGGTGTAGTCTGTTCAAAAATTAACTGCGAGAAAAGCGTGTTACCTGATGAATTTGTGAGCGACGTGATAACGCACATGAACAGCGATCATGCGGATAGTTTGCGCGACTATGCAGTCGCATTTGGTGGGCAAAACAACCCTGAGCATGTTGAGTTAATTAAAATCGATCAAACACAAATGCAGCTATTGTGTAGAAGTGCCGGTGAAGTGGTAGAGATCAGTGTGCCTCTGCTCAGCGCTGTTAAACGGCCGGAGCAATTGCGCGGTATGCTTGTGGCCATGGCGAAGCGTGCCAGGGAAGAAATTAGTCGTGGTCAGTAAATCAGTGTATTGAACGCTACCACTGCCGGCCGTCAGCCTTCTGCCAGTCGGCCTCCCACTTATCCGGTAACGCTGACCCATCCAGCAGACTACCTGGTGCAATCAACGGATACAGCTCTGCATAGGTTTTGACTTCGGTTCCCTGAACGCGTCGATTAATATGTTCTGGTCCCAGTTCATTGAGATGGTTGAGTCCGGCGGCAGCCACAAGCTCGGCAAGATTGGTAACCGTTTCTTCGTGAAAATTTGCCACGCGTTGCGCTTTATCGGTCACTACCAGACCGTTGTTGCGAGCGGCGTTTTGTGTGGCAATACCGGTTGGGCAGTGATCAGTATTACAGCTGCGCGACTGAATGCAGCCGAGCGCTAACATAAAAGCACGTGCTGAGTTTACTGTGTCGGCCCCGAGTGCTAATGCTCGCAGAATATGAAACGCTGAAAACATTTTGCCCGCAGCGATAATACGAATCTGATCGCGAAGGCCAATACCAATCAGTGCACGATTAACAAAAATCAAGGCATCCCGAATTGGCGTACCAACCGAGTTAGTCATTTCGGTCGGCGCCGCGCCGGTTCCGCCCTCGCCACCATCTACGGTGATAAAATCCGGCAGGATTCCACTTGAAAGCATTGCTTTACAGATCGCCAGAAATTCATCTCGCCTGCCGATACAAAGCTTAAAACCCACCGGTTTACCGCCACTGAGTTCACGCAATTGCGCAATGAATTCCAACAATCCTATTGGTGTGTTAAAGGCCGTATGAGCCGCAGGCGAAATTACGTCAGCGCCCATTGGGACGCCCCGTATTGCGGCGATTTCTTCGGTAAGTTTGGCAGCTGGCAAAATACCACCGTGTCCGGGCTTTGCACCTTGTGACAATTTGACTTCGATCATCTTGACCGCTTCCACGCGGGAATTTTTAGTAAACAGCTCGGGATCGAAGGATCCGTCACTTGCTCGACAACCGAAGTAACCCGTACCAATTTGCCAGATAATGTCGCCGCCGTGCTCCAGATGGTAAGGGCTTAGACTGCCCTCTCCAGTGTTGTGGGCAAAGTTTCCGATTTTTGCACCACGGTTCAGCGCTCTGATCGCGTTTTTGCTCAATGAACCATAGCTCATCGCCGAGATATTCAACGGAGAGGCGAGATAGGGCTGGGTGCATTGTTCGCCGCCAAAGCGAATGCGTGGGTGTAGATCGTTGGCATGTTTGGGAGCCAGTGAATGATTCACCCATTCATAACCGGCACGGTTGACATCAAAAATGGTACCGAACGGTCTGCTGTCACGATCACCTTTAGCTCGCTGGTAAACCAGTGATCGAAACTCTCTGGGAATCGGTGCGCCATCGGTTTCCGATTCAACAAAATACTGCTGTATTTCCGGTCGAACAGCTTCGAGCATGTATCTGAAACGGCCAAGCACAGGGTACAGCCGCAAGATGGTATGACGGGTCTGGAACATATCAAACAGACCCAGCAAAATCACCGGGATAACAATAATCAGCAGCCAGAGTACCGGCTTCCATGCAAATGACAACGCCAAAATAGCCAGCGGTATCACCACCGCAAGAATCGAAAATAGTTGTCGGACAGTCATGTCTTAAAAGGTATCCGGATCTTGTTGAAAAATTACTGCAATCTACACGGCGGTGCCTGGTGTAGACAACTTAACCCGATCGATGTTCAGATCAGGTTGAATTATAGCTATGCCACGCTGAGCAGTTGTACCAGTGAAAGTGCCATAACTTTAGCCGAATCTACCATGTCGTCCACACTGACATACTCGTCCGGTTGATGCGCCAGGTCCAGAATCCCGGGGCCGTAGGCAATACAATTTTTCATACGGCCGATGCGATCAATGTGTTTCTGATCATACGTGCCGGGGGACACCACATAATCCGGAGACTTTCCAAGTACTTCCTTTATGGCATCTGTCACCGCTACCGACACCGGTGCATCCTGTTTGGTCATCGTTGGTTGTACTTCGAATAGATCAGTAATTTCATAGCTAAAATCGGTGCGATTGGCTTTTACTTTGTCGAGTAACCCTGTGATCTCAGATTTTACTTCCGGTAGTGATTCCTCCATCAGGAAACGTCTGTCGATGATCATTTTGCAGCTGTCAGGTACGCATGGTGATGGCAGACCTGTGTAGTCTTCTTGCGGTTGATCCTGCCCGCCATGAAGTGAATTAATGTTCAATGTAGACTGTTTGGCACCTTCGGGTACAACTGGCATTGCCGTGCGCTTAAGTTTCAGTGCCGGAAACAGACTGCTTTCCATTTCATTGATGACAGCACCCATATGCCGCACTGCACAATCACCCAGAAACGGCATTGAGCCGTGCGCTATGCGACCGTGAGTTTCAATCTCAGCCCACCACACACCGCGATGACCGAGACAAATGCGGTCTTTGTTCAGCGGTTCGGGAATGATCACGTGCTGCACCCGATCGGATGAAAAGTAACCTCGCTCGGCAAGGTAGGCAACCCCGCCGTATCCGCCGGACTCTTCGTCGGCAGTACCGGAAATCTCGATTGCACCCCCGTATTCAGGATACATACGGATAAACGCTTCAGCAGCAATGATAGACGCCGCGAGGCCGCCTTTCATATCGCAGGTGCCGCGGCCAAAAATCCGTCCATCGATTAACTCTGCACCGAACGGGTCCACAGTCCAGTGATTGCCAACCTCTACAACATCTGTGTGCGAGTTAAAGTGCACACAGTCACCGCTCGCCTTGCCCTCGTGCCGGGCAATAATATTCCAGCGTGGATATTGATCGCTGTCACCTGGTGCGCCGGAGGCGCGGATAAACTCAGTGGTGAACCCGCTTTTTTTTAATCGCTGGTCGAGAAACTCGCAAATGTCCCGATAGTATTCACCCGGCGGGTTGAGCGTCGGGATTCTTACCAATGCTTGTGTCAGTTCGATAAGGTCATCGGTTGCCTGCTCGATCTCCGACAATAATGACTGGGTGTGTTGGTCGCTCATTGCCTCAGTATAACGCGCGCGCCGGTGTATTTCGTCTCAGCCGGTTTACACCGTACTCGGGCCTCGCACAGACTTTGCTGTGGATAAACGCTGATTGAGTTGAACTGATGAGGTGTGTTCTGTGAAAGTTGGTTGTAGCAAGTTAAGTCTGCTTCTGGTCTTTGTGGTTGTTTTTTGCCAGGGCTCGAACGTCTTTGCGTGGGAACCGCGGCCGGGCTGGAAAGACAGTTACTCCGTTGATGGCATGTGCTATTGCGACACCACGAATTTTGATCATGGCATTGGCACAAAAACCGTACTGGCTCCGGATGGATACCATCGCAGTGTTCAGCAGATCTGTGCTGACATTAAAATGATTTACGGAGTGGGCCCGGAAAAAAATCGTATTCCGTATAACACAATAGCCTGTGGTCACGGGCCTGCTAACGATGCTCCGGATGAACATTTGCAAACCGGTTGTCCTGGCAGGGTAGACCTCGGCAGTGACGGCTGTTTTGAGATCGGACCCGAGTGGCCACTGGTGTCGTTGTATGGTTTACCAATGATCAGCCTGGATCGATCTGAGTGGAAAATTAGCGCCGGTAACAACCAAAGTCAGCTGGCGGCGATGGTCGACGGAAATCCTGCTACGCGGTGGACAAGTGGTGAAAAACAGAGTGACGGTCAATGGATTGAAATCGATTTTCGTAAGCCATCCAGGATCAATCAAATTGTTCTGGATACTTCGGCAAGTCGTAACGATTACCCCAGGCAGCTACGCATAGAAGACAGAAGCGATGAAAACAAGCCGATTGAAATCCCTGTTGAGCGTAAATTTGGTGGAGAGATTACGCGGCTGGTGTTTCCTGCACGAATGATTAGCAAGCTTCGAGTGGTGCAAACCGGAACGACTGACCGATGGTATTGGTCAATTCATGAACTCCATGTAGGATACATCGAACCCTAGCCTGTTGGCCTGTATGCAACTAACAATATTCAGTCAGTTTTCTTTATTAGTTATAAGCAAAAACATTACTGCGCTTGTTGCCTGCCTGCTGTTGGGTGTTTCGAGTTTTGCGCTAAGCGCTGATGTATTGAGTGAATATAAGCAACTCACCAAGGCTGGCTATCTGCTGGCAGATGGCCAGGGGCAACCTATTTCCTCTTCACAAGCAGACGCGCCGTTGATCCCGGCTTCAACAGTAAAGGTGATCACAGCCTGGTTAGCTCTCAGTCACTGGAGTGAGCAGCATCGTTTCAAAACCTCTTTTTACTTCGATAAAAATACCGATACACTATGGGTGAAGGCCGGAGGTGACCCGTTTCTTGTTTCGGAAGAGCTGGAAGTCATTGCGCAGAGACTGGTGTCTTTCGGCATAAACAAAATATCCACCATCGGTTTGGAAACTGATCTATTTCAACCGGATTTGGTCGTCCCAGGTGCCACCACAACCGATAACCCCTACGACGCTGTTCCCACGGCGTTGGCAGCAAACTTCAACACGGTGAATGTACAGGTTGATAACGGGGCAGTCACCTCCGCCGAGGCGCAAACGCCGCTGACGCCATTGTCCAGGCAGATTGGATCAACGGTGACAGGCAACATAAAGAGCAGAGTTAATACGGGTCAGTCCTCCAGATTGTCGGAACGTTATTTTGCCGAGTTACTTGGTGAGTTGCTGCGGCAGAGAGGCGTTGTTGTGGGTGATGCTATAACGTGGGGTGTAGTACCAGGGTCAGACTGGCTTTATGAACATGAAAATTCCCGCACTCTAGGGGAGGTTATCGAGGGAATGTTAAAGTACTCGACTAACTTCATAGCCAACCAACTCATCCTGACACTGGTGGCAGAAAAAACCTCGGTGCCGGCGGATTTCGAACAGGTAGAGCAGTTTCTTTCTGCTCAACTTGGTGAGGCATTCGGATGGTCGGGCTTTGCCTTGCGAGAGGGGGCTGGATTATCTGCTGAGAACCGACTTTCGCCTGCACAACTGGTGGAATTGCTGGATGCCTTTAAGCAGTGGCGACATTTGTTGCCTGAGGTACAGCCGGGTGTAATTGCTAAAACGGGAACCTTAACCGGTGTTAAAACGCTTGCCGGCTACGTGTCCGGAAGGGCCGGGCAGCACTTGCCGTTTGCAGTTTTAGTTAATGAGTCTGTTGCGGCAGATTGGCCTGCGGCATTTGTTAAGGCGTTGGTGCGATAGGAACCTGCGGCCGTGAAAAATCACAAACTTGTGCCCTGTCTACTAACTTGCCACAGCTGTTCGAGGAACTGACTTTGCCGAACTTTCAAAGAACGGAATTTTTCCAAGACCGATAGTCCACGCAAGCCAGCGACTTTTGCCAAATGCAACGGAAGTGCAAAGCGACATGGTCACGGCGAAAGTAAATTTCACTAATACCAGTGCGGTCGGCGAAAGTGTCTGGCCTCGCAGAACAACTTCGATCATGTAAAGGAAAGCCGGATGCATCAGGTACATACCAAACGAATATTTTGACCACTGAGCAAGCTTTTGTGGCCAGCGAAAGTACTGGCTGCCCATAAACGCCATCACCATGAAGCAGGGAAACAGAAAGTGTCCCATATAAACTGCGCCCCGACGGATCCCGAAGTTTCCGGTCTGGATTATTTCGGCGGCGTGTACCAGTTTGATTAAAATGCCGATCACCAATGCGAGTAGAGCGAACCCGAACAGGCTTTTGCTGGTTTTCTTATCCAGCCCCGAAAGCCAGATGCCATACAACGCGTAAGCTGCAAATCCGTAACCCGTGTAAGTGAGTAGCTTAGCCACTCGCATCCACGACTCTATGATCATAATGTCTTCAAACGTACGCCAGATGAAACCGCCAAACATACTATTCAGATAGATCAGTGGAAGAACGGCAAGACCGATCACCGGTGCTTTGATAGCCAATTTATAAATCGGATAAAAGAGTATCAACACGAAAAGTGTTGGCAAAAAATGCATATGGTAGTTTGACCAGCCTAATGTCAGATAATACACCCAGCTCTGCCACTGCATAATTTCGCTCCACATGGAGTCGGCGTACCCCAGGTAGTGAGCCTTATACAGGCGAAAAAATGCATAGAATACTGTCCATAGTAGAAACGGTACCAGCAACCGACGTACCTGTTGCCTGACATTGGCAAAATACGGCAGCTCATTGCGAGACATGCGAACGGCAAGAAGAAACAGCGAAACCAGAATGAAATATTCTGTGCTGGCGATTTCTGAAACTGTCCGCAACAACACTGGAAAGACGCGTTCACCCGGCAGGGCGTTGGCAAATGCCTGGCCGACGTTGTCTGCGGATGAATGTATGCCGATAATACAGAACGCAGCGGCGAGCCTGGCTCCGTCGAGCCAGTACATTCTTGAACTTGACCTGGATTCGGTACTACTCATTTGACACCTGTACCGTCACTGCACTCAGCTCCTGCATGGATTCCACAATGGGCAGCCCCGGGTACTTACCCGTTGCCTCACCGGTTTTAAACCAGTTGTGAAATCTATCTTTGTCATCATTACTTACAGCCATCAGGACTATGCGGAAGTCATCACCGGCAGGTGCGCCGGTATATAGATTTGCAGACCAGGAACTGTTTTGATGTGACACCGGTGTTTTGGGGTAAACGGTGCCCTCGTTTTCCTCTACTATAAACAGGTTACTGTTCGAATAGTCCTGTTTGATCACGCCACTGACAAAGTAATTGCGGCTGATATGGCTTTTGTGCTGAGGTGCTGTGATAGCTGCAAACTCAGTATCTGCATCGATGGTGCTGAACGGTACAAACGCCTTTATAAGGAGTGTCAGTAACCATGCAAACGCCACCGGGAACACCGCTACAGACAACAAAAATCCATTGTTAGAGATAGACGGACGATCTGACGGATATTCGTTAACCTGTTCCATGTCAGGAATGCACCTCGTTGAGTAACATTACACTCAGCAATCCGTTAACGAATTACTGGTCTCCCAGTGCAGCGCTCTTTTTCAATTCACAGATTTCGCATTCCGATATTCTTTCAATTGTGGCGCTCTGGGTACTTGCCTGCTCAAGCCGTTTTTGTTCGTCCAAGAGTTCTGATTTAATACTAAGAGGCTTTGCACAACTGTCGCAATGGTCGAACAGCGACCCATACTTTTTGTACAGCAACCCGCTCATAACAACACCGTTGGTATTGGCGGTTGTCACGTCGTTGTAACCAGCACCGGATTCATACACACCAGAGTACCAGCCGCCTTCAGGATCATAGGCACTGCTAACGCTTTGCATCAGTACTTTACTGTACGGATCGTCCGGGAACAGCAAAGCCATAGATATGGCCGCTTTGGTCGATGTGCTCTTGAGATGATCGTAGTCTTCTCCCGAGCTGTTAGTTGTACTGAACTTAAGCCCAGCGTTGTAGATCGAGTTGTACAGGAAGTACGGCTTTCTATCGATGTTGTCTTCAGAGATCGCCGTCACGATACCGGTTTCTTCCCAGCGGGTTTTCTGCACGTCGAATATGTTCTGAAGTAACTGTCGATTGTCGTCGTCAATGCCCAGTTCCATGGCATCCATCGCGTAAGACTCGGTAACAACGTAATTGTTCGCGTAAAACTCTCGTGGGTCGCGACTGTCGTAGGCGATGTCGACACCCAGTATGGTGGTATTACTTCGAAACTTGTTTGAATAAGAGCGAGACGTTTCAACACTAAAGCCAACTCTGTCGAATATTTTTCCCGCATATTGTTCGTACCCCAGACGGCCTTCCTGTCTGGGATGCACAATGTTCTCGTCATCCTTGTCTCTGGCCATGCCATACATTTCCTCATTCATAATGAGGCGTTTGTAATCCCAACGCGAAAGCACACTATTAACCTGGGAGTGATACTTCGGATGCATACACTGCAGCGTATTCATCCATGAAATCAATCGCGCCAGGTCGAGTACCGAAACCCCGATCCCAAGGGGGCGTTCCTTGTTTCCGTAGTCCACCATTTTTCGGGTTTTGGTGTTGTACACCTTGTTTGGTGCAGCATCATCAAACAACTCGATGGTGGTCATGGTTTCCAATAACGCCATCATTGAATCGTCAAAGTCTTTCTGCGAGATAATGTCAAAATCTCGAGCGGCGATATAGGCGGCCAGTGCCGAGCCGGTATCCCACATGGTGGTCGACGGGTATTTGTTTACCGCGTTTACCAGTCCGGTTTCGGGATTGTAGTTATTTTCAAAGTATTTCCAGGCGATTCGGGCGATTTCCATATCATCTTCGCACAGTTCACCAGACCCCACAGCGCACATATTTTTTTCTTTTTTCATCAGGCAACTCAGCGTATTGCCACTGCCTCCTATGCTATCAGAGCAGGCGTAGTCATCCACCGCCGAATGTTGTGCCATTACTCCAGGTGCAGACAGTGCGGCGCCGATCTGAGGTGGCTGTTGTTCAACACTATTAATAAAGAACCACGCAACAGCGCCACCAGCAACCACAGCGAGTGCGGTTTCTGCAAGGCTGGATTTTAGCTTTGCAAAAATACCGGGGGCAGCCGCCGCCGCGCTGGTTGCAGATTCTGTTTTTTCGTCCGCTTGTTTTTTTTCTGTGTCGTTAGTCACTGTGTATCCCTACTACTTAGCTTCGAGTGTTGCTAAAGTTTGTTTGAGAACGTTATAAATCGGTTGCACCGAGCCAGTGGCGTCGCCGGACTTCCATTGTGAGGCGAGAGAATCGATAGGCCCCATCAATCCTTGGAGATCAGCCTTAACTGCGTCGTGTTGAGTGCTGGTTTTCCAGATGGCTTTTTTGGTCCCCAGTAACTTCTCCGCTGCCGCGGTCGAGTCAATTGTTTTATCAAACTCAGCTTCCAGTACCTGCTGGTAAGCGCCTCTAATATCTTTAAATCGGCTGAGTCCCTTTATCTGCTCTTTGAGTTTTGCGGTCTCGGCTTTAAGGTTGGTGAGTTGCTGGGGATCTGCAGCAGGTTTAGCATTCACCTGCTCAAAACTTGCAAGCACCTCCCGATAGCCGGACTGTTGCTCATTTTCAAGTGACCCGATGCGATCTTTGAGGGCGTTGTAGTTTGAGCCGATTTTGCTGGATAAAGAACGTTCGAGCGCTACAATTTGATTCGAAGTGCTCAAGTGCGTCACTGATAGCCACGCGACAAGAATAAAAGTCGCGATACTAAATATTTTGTTTGTCATTGAAATACCGTTGCCACCGCTGCTGAACACTGTGGCTGGTTCCCTCCACGCATATTCATCGTTTGAATACGCAAAGCTCCTCCAGGGAGGCAACGCAGACCCGCCAGAATTTATATCGTCACTGGGCTGGATTACTTTTGCCCTTTTGTGAAGTTCATCAATCGGAAGTGGCAGGTCGGGGAATGTGTGTTTTTGAACTTCAGGGCTTCATAACAAAATACTTAAGATTCGTGGTGCGTTATGATTTGCAGGTATTTAGAAGAGGCGGGTTATCGGTTGTTTGGAAAGCTGATCATAATATCGTTAGTTGTATCCCTGGTTGTGAGTGGCTGTGCTGATGAGGTTGAGCACCAGTCGGCTGAGTATCTCCAGTTCAGGGATATTTACGAACCGTCCGGAGTTCAGTGGCTGCCGGGTGCAGGGTTGGTGCTTATTGAAGATGAACAAGCGCTGACTACCCGGTTGCTGCAGATTGATGACTCGTTTCGAATCTCAGGTTATTCTGTACTGCAGGGACTCCCGGCGGCAGATGATCTTGAGGGTATATCTGCGACGGCAGACGGCTGGATATATGCGATTACGTCTCATAGCGTTAAGGGCAATGGAAAGAGGCATCCCGGGCGCGAAAAATTACTTAAATACAAGGTAGAAGACACAACGGCTGTATCCGTGAGTTCGGCTGACGGTACTTTGCGTGATGATCTAACAGCAACTTTCCCTCAGATAAACTATGCCATGGATGCGCTGCCCAAAGATTCGCGCAGATTCAATATTGAAGCTTTGGCTCGTCACCGGTCGCAACCATCGCTTTTGCTTGGGTTTAGAAGTCCGCTGGTAGACGGCAAGGCAATCATTGCGCAACTTGATAATCCGGCTGCATACGCCGAAGGGCTTGAACCGGCAGCTTTTACTGCTGAGCTGATCAGGCTTAATCTGCAGGGTGGTGGAATTAGAGCCATGGTTTACGATGAGTCTCTTGGCGGTTATCTCATAGCCAGTCGGGTTGAGCACTCGCAGGATGGTAACTTTGCGTTGTGGCTGTGGAGCGATGAAAAAACACTACAGCGCCTGAGGATTAAAACGTTATCTAATCTGAGCAATCTTGAGGGTATTTCACCAGTCCGCATCGGTGGCAGATCAAAGCTGTTGCTAGTTTTCGACGATGGAAATTCGGAACAGGGCAGAGCAGGGCATTATGCAATTGCCGACTATGCGCTGATCACACAATACGACTGATTGCATTGGCTTAATTACTTTTCGAGTTGAGAGCTTTCGTGAAGTGCTTAAGGTGTGAGTTCACGATTGCTAACAACCTTGTGAAAGAATTCACTTAAAGTCTGTGATGTTCTAGACGTTACAGTGGGGGTACTCAACCAGTACGGCGGCTGATGTCAGATAAATCAACGTGTTGATAACAAAAATAAAATGAATAAATCAGCGTCCCTGAATCTGAACAATCTTAAGGCGGATGGGCGAGTCACGCTTGCCTATTCCTCTGAAAATCCAAAGTCTCGTGAAGACTTGTGCACAGCCGTGCTTGAGTCAGTAGAGCAGGGAATCATTGTCTGGTCTGCGGATGGCTACTGTGAATTTGTGAATACACGCTTTCGCGAGTTACTAGGGCAGGGCGAAGATTATCTGCAAGAGGGAATGCACCGAGGTGTTTACTTTCAGAAGATGGTTGAGCGTGGAGAAATAAAACCAGAGGTGGTCGAAGGAATCGAAGCTGATCTCAACACCCATCGGCCTTTTAATCTTGAGCGTAAGCTTGGCTCCGGTGTCGAAGTTGCTGTCTATATTCGGCCGATGGAATCAGGGGGGCATGTGGTGTCTTACACAGACATCACCGAGACCAAAAAAAATGAAATGATGCTGTCTCAAACCATTGAGAGGGCAGAGCGAGCAGAACTGAAGGCCCGTGAATCCTTGCAGCAGGAACGCGACAGACAGGTCGAAACTCAGGCGCTGGCCGAGCTAAGTGAATGGTTGCAGTGCTGCAAATCAATTGAAGAGTTGTACGAAGTTGTTCGCCAGGCGATGGCGGGAAATTTTCCTGCATCGCGAGGACAGTTGTTTATATACAGCAACTCGCGTGATGTGCTTGATGGGGCAGTAACCTGGGGCGGTGAAACCCTGCTGCGAAATATACAGCCGCACGATTGCTGGGGGTTAAGGCGCGGCAGAACCTTTCGCTACGGTGACGGTGTCGTGAACTTTCCTTGTGCACATGTCTCCAGTGAAACTCAGTCTTCAACACAGTGCCCGGCACCTGAGAGTTATTTATGCCTGCCGATCATCGCTCAGGGTGACACGGTAGGTTTGTTAAACATCTGCATGTATGGCTCGGCGGCAGAGAGCGCTATAACGGATACTCAGGTTGCATTTGCCCAAAAATGTGCTGAGCAGATCAGTGTTGCTATTGCCAACGTGAAACTGCGAGATGAATTACACGAGCAATCAACAAAAGATCCGCTAACCGGGCTCTACAATCGCAGATACTTTTTTGATCGTTTCCGCTCTGCAATATCGCTGGCTGAAAGAGAAGACGGGCCTCTATCTCTTATCTCTTTTGATGCAGACAACTTCAAGAGTATTAACGATCAGTATGGCCACGATACGGGTGACTATCTGTTGTGTACCATCGGCAGTCTTATTGGTCGATACTTCGACGATGAAGAAATCTGTTGTCGAATGGGTGGAGAAGAATTTTCAATTCTGTTACCTAATGCAACCATCGAAACAGCCAAATTGAAAGCTGACGAAATAGTGAAAATTATTGCAGATCATGAATTCACTTATCGTGACGCCAGACTTGCGCGTGTGACTATTTCTGCCGGAGTTGCGGCTTTTCCGGACCATGCTGATTCACTGCAGGGGCTTTGTAAATCGGCTGATCTGGCAATGTACTCTGCTAAAGAGCTGGGTAAAAACTGTGTATGTATCGCTGGTAAATAGTGCCTGTACGCGTCACAGATCATTACCAGTGTAAAGCGCTTATAAATAAAGAAATGCTTGTTGGTGTTCCACCATGCTACTTGAGGAATGCTTTTTCACGGTAGTCTTGATATAAACACATTCGGAGCCTCTAATAGGGTGTGTCTCAAGATGGTGAAATGACCAAAAAAAAATTTCTCGATTCAGCTTATGAACTCGATAGCGCGGAAAAGACCCGCGATTTTTATAAAGAGTGGGCACAAACCTACGATCAGGAAATAACCGACAACGGTTACGCGTCACCGGTGCGCACGGCACAAGCACTGGTCAGTTGCGGCGCACAGCTAGATCGCCCGCTGCTTGATATAGGTTGTGGCACCGGAATTTCAGGAGTATTTCTCAAGCAAAGCGGGTTTAAAGAGTTGCATGGCTCGGATTTTTCAACTGACATGCTGGCGCTTGCAAAAGGTAAGGATCTATATTCCCGGTTACACCATGCAGATCTGAATAATCCGTTTGATTTCGTTGAAGAACAATATCAAACGGTGACAGCTATTGGTGTGATGGCGCCGGGACATGCAGGGCCGCAACTGATAGAGAGTGTTCTGACGCTAACGGCTACAGGTGGTTTGTTCGGGTTTTCAATGAATGATCACACGCTCGATGATCCCGGTTACCTTAGCGAGATTGATCGGTTGGTAAAGTCCCGAAAAATGAGAATAAGATGGAGCGAATATGGCGATCATCTGCCACAGATAGGTCTGAATTCCATCATTATGGTGATTGAAAAGCTGGGTTAGGAAAGTGCTTGTTCTAAAAAGTTAATAATCGATTTCGTAATCTGCGTATTATTCTCAGGGGCCAGAATATCTCCAACAATAACATGTTGGCTTGCCCCTTCCGGCTGTACTATTTGCAACGCCTTTTTGTTTGCCGGGACATCGTTGTAAAACGATTCTATTTTTTCCACACTCACCGTATCGTCGTGCTTCGACCAGGTCATGTGGGTTGGAAACGGACAGGTATTGGCCGGGTAGGCGCTTGCCAGTTTAACAAGCCCCATCATCGGCAATAATGCAGCTGTCGGGTACTTACACGTCCAGAACTTTTCGTGCTCAGCATTGGCTGGAATGCTTTGCCGGTACTCACCCTCTATTTTGCGGGCTAGCTGAGCCCCCCACGGATACAACAACAAGTTGGCACGGGAGTCTGCCACGCCGAAGTTTGGCGATAAAAATACCAGTGCTGATACCTGACTTGAAAACCGAGACTGATTAGCGCTCCACCAGGCCAATGTAGCACCGGTAGAACACCCGATAAGTACAGTGCGCTTGCCAATACGTGCAGCAATTGCCATGGCTTCTGCTGCATCGTTAACCCATTTTTTCACCGAGCCATCAAGCATAGCATCGGCGCTGCGGCCGTTGCCGGCGAGCCTTGCGTAGTAGATATTGCTGTTGAAGTGCGCGGCAATGTTCCCGGGCACCGGCATAGATTCCTGTCGGGTCGCTGAAAAACCGTGCAAGTACACAAATGCCAGTTCGGTTTGATCATGTGGCTCACCCGCCCACACAATGTGCTTTTCCGCGCCTGGGGTAATATCGGTAAATTTGGATTCGGCTTTCTGGAGATAAGCAACCAGGTCGTCCGGCAGATTCGGAACCGTGTACCGGGCATCAAGCGATACCTTTGGACCGAATATAAATGCCAGCAAAAGTGCTGCGCAAATCACAAACAGTGTCAAGAACAGGATGCTAATCACCAGTATTGAGTCAAGAAAAAGTCGCTGCTGCCGTCACAATGCCATCTTTGCAGGCGGGCAGGTCAGGTTTTGGTTTGTTCGTCGTAATATACAGGAAACCAAGATGTGTGATTCCGTCCATGGGGACGGCACAGTGAGCGGGCCAGCGCCACAAAATAAAAATACCGACGTGATTTCACTGAGCGCAGCTCGCAGTGCAAATGATCGTCACACCGCTGGTTACGAGAAAGCTGTACCGTCGAAAGAAATTAATGGGAAGGAACCCGAATTGAGTATCGCTGTAGCGCGTGCATCGCTGGCTAACGCACTTAAAAGTCAGCGGCATCTCGAAGCCAGACTGGACAAAGTCTGCAGTAGCCTGATGCTGGCCGGCGAACAGATACCGGCGCTGGATCAGGAAGATTTTTCCATGTTGCAGGAGGCTTATATCAACGCATCAGTTGCGACCAAAATTGCTACTGAAAAATCTTTGATCTGGCGTTCGAGAGTCGAACGTCTGGCCGCAAAGGCACGTCAGGCTCCGGACCCGGATCCGGGTGACTATTTATTGGCGGCTTAGCTGTCTTTGTTCGACCCCCGAGCGATTGATTTTATCTGGCCTGGCTATCGCGCTCTGCGGTAGTCCGGCCAGTTGCCGGGGTCACTGCCTAACAAAGTGATCCATTGATTCACCGCCGATGACAGCGCGCTGTTTGTTTTAAACGATAGATCGTAAATCATGCGCTTACCGCTGGGCAAATGCCGGGTTAGCATGAAAGGGCCTTTATCTGATTCGCTGATGCGCGCTTCCGCATCTGCTGTTAAACCAATCGCCTCGTATTCAGTGATCATCTCTATGCAGTTTGCCCCGGCGTTATCGTTCGGCACTGGCCAAACCGTAACTGTCAATGGACTGGCGGGAACATCCTGAACATCCACCGTTGTGAAGTTTTGCATCAGTGCTTTGCATATCGCCAGATCTCGATCTGAACTGCGATTGGTCAGGTGCACCACCGCGATATTACTGGCGTCTTGTGGAAAGCTTTCTATCGGTGCCACAACCAGATAACTCCCGCCCGGGGTCGCCGCTGTTGTTGTTCGGGTAGTCGCAGTACTGGCTGATGTTTGCGCTTCGGTCGTGGCGCTGGGTGCCGGCAACGGTTCCGTTTGAGCGGATGTTTCGGCTGGAAGTCCGGACGGAACGTCGATTCCAGTGTCGGGCAGTGGCTCATCAAAGAAAGCGCAACCGGTTGCAAAAATCGATACGGCAATGCCTGCCCATATGAAGCGAAGTGTCATGGTGAGGAGCTCCGGAAAAACATTGGGCAAGTATACTAAAGTCTCCGTGCAACTGTTAGGAAGGTGACCGGTTACAGGCTGGAAGTCTGTTATCGGAATATTTTCGAGTGTGCTCTCGCAAAGCGTGTTTCCAGGCGTACAGGAAACGTTGGCAAGGTCGATGATATGTCACAGCTGGTAAAGTTTTTTGTGTTCACATCTGGCGGGGTGCCGTCTGGTTGTGTTGCAAATTGAAACCCGTTAATGTGCGCAATCAACCTAAATCTATTTTAGTAATCTTGCAGGAGAGCTAAATGTCCACAAGCACCGCGCTTGAATTCGGTGACCGTATTGATTTGTCTATCTATGGCATTCACGGCGCCGCTGACATAGTACACAACCCTTCCTTTGAAACCCTCTTTGCAGAGGAGACCCGCGATGACCTCCAGGGTTATGAGCGAGCTGTGCTCACCAATCTGGGCGCAGTGGCGGTAGACACTGGAGAATTTACCGGACGATCGCCGAAAGACAAATACATCGTGAAGGACGACGAAACCCGCGATAATCTGTGGTGGTCCGATCAGGGCAAAAACGATAACAAAGCGATCGACCAGACAGTCTGGAATGATCTGAAGCAGGCAGTTACCGGGCAGCTATCCGGCAAACGCTTATTCGTTGTTGATACCTTTTGCGGTGCCAACGCAGACACACGCCTGGCAGTAAGGTTTATCTGTGAAGTCGCATGGCAGGCGCACTTCGTAAAAAATATGTTTATCAGACCCACTGATGCCGAGCTCCTCAACTACGTGCCGGATTTCGTTGTAATGAACGGCGCTAAAACTACCAACACAAAATGGCAGGAGCACGGTCTTAACTCTGAAAACTTTGTGGCGTTTAACCTGACCGAAAAAATGCAGCTTATCGGCGGTACCTGGTACGGCGGTGAAATGAAAAAAGGTATGTTCGCCTTAATGAACTATCTGCTGCCGCAACGTGGTATCGCTTCAATGCACTGCTCAGCCAATGTTGGCAAAGAGGGTGATGTCGCCGTATTTTTCGGACTCTCAGGCACAGGAAAAACCACGTTATCCGCAGACCCCAAGCGTTTGTTGCTGGGTGATGATGAACACGGCTGGGACGACGACGGTGTTTTTAACTTTGAGGGTGGCTGCTATGCCAAAACTATTCGCCTGAGTGAAGAGGCAGAGCCCGATATCTATGGCGCAATCCGCCGTGATGCGTTGTTGGAAAACGTGGTTGTACGAGATGACGGTTCAATCGATTTTGACGATGGCTCAAAAACCGAAAACGCCCGTGTCTCCTATCCCATCGATCACATCGATCATATCGTTAAGCCTGTTTCTAAAGCAGGCCATGCAAATAAAGTTATCTTTTTATCGGCAGATGCTTTCGGTGTACTGCCTCCGGTGTCGCGATTAACCGCAGAGCAAACCAAGTATCATTTTC
This sequence comes from uncultured Granulosicoccaceae bacterium, assembly GCA_938008205.1. Taxonomy (GTDB): domain Bacteria; phylum Pseudomonadota; class Gammaproteobacteria; order Granulosicoccales; family Granulosicoccaceae. Next base: position 3,443 of record CALLLY010000298.1, on the reverse strand, counting down.
TCTCAGGCTTTACAGCGAAGCTCGCTGGTACCGAAAGAGGGGTGACCGAGCCCACACCAACTTTCTCTGCCTGTTTCGGTGCTGCGTTCCTGAGTTTGCACCCGACGCGTTATGGCGAAGAGCTTGTAAAACGTATGGAAGCCTCCGGCGCCACCGCTTATCTGGTCAACACCGGGTGGAACGGTTCCGGCGAACGTATCTCTATAAAAGATACTCGCGCAATTATCGATGCCATTTTAAATGGTGAACTCGATGCTGCAGAGACACACACAGTGCCTGTCTTTAATCTGTCGGTGCCGGTATCTTTGTCTGGTGTCAGCGACGGAATCCTCGATCCGCGCCAAACCTATGCAGATGCCTCTGAGTGGGACAAACGTGCAAACGATCTGGCCGCACAGTTTATCGATAACTTTGCTAAATATACCGACACCGCAGAAGGTGCCTCACTGGTATCCGCCGGCCCGCAACTGTAATAAGAAGACTGAAGGATTTCGTAACAAGCTCAAAACCCACCCTCCCGTTTGCGGGAGGGTTCAGCATCTTCTCAGCGCTGGTCGAGTACACGACATCTGGACCTTCTTAGAGCACACAAAACTCAAACACCAGCAAGAATAAAAAAAGGCCGCATCTCTCCCGATATGCGGCCTTTAATTTTTGAGTTAAGTAAAATTTTAACTATGGTTCTACCGGAACCGCGAGCGCTCCAGCCGTGCAGCAATACGAGATTCTTCATTAGAACCCTCCTGCGCGGACTTCAGTGCCAGGCGCAACTGACTCACCGCTTCGCGATTATCATCCAGCAAAAAGAAGTGATCTGCCATTGCCTCGTAAGAGGCGACTGTCTGTCCGCGTTGCCGCAATACGTTCGCGTACTTTTTGTAAACACCTGCGGACGGTGTCCGCGCCACTCGAATGTATGAACGAATCACTCGTTCCGCGCGGTCACTGCGGCGTTGCCGTAACAGCATCTCGACATACTTTTCCACGGCAGCATAGTTATCCGGATAAATATCCAGGATCGAGCTGAATACCCTTTCCGCGCTGGCGCTGTTCTGATTTGCAATAGCCACCTCGGCATTAAGCAGTTTAACGGTCAGGCTGTCGGGTTGCAGATCCACCAGTCTTTTGGCCAGCGGCAGGCACTTTTCGTTTTGTCCTGCCTGCAGAAGCAGTAAAATCTGACCATATAATCTTGCAGATTCACTTTCACTGATGTGCCCGCTGGCGAGTGATCTTTGCAAATTGTCCGGATTATTTGAGTGCATAACCCGCAGCTTCATCTGGTGCAGCTGAAAATCGGTGGTGTCTTGAAGGCCGACCGGGTTGGCCAGGCGTCTGGAATTGTTGCGTGCTTCGGAAATGCGATTGTTGGTCAGCGGATGGGTACGGAGAAATTCCATCTGTTCGGTAGTGTTCACTGACACACGGCGTCGCAGCACTTCAAAAAAATCCACCATACTTCTGGGGTTGTAGCCGGCATCGGAAAGTAATTGAATACCGATGCGATCGGCTTCGTATTCATGGGTACGGGTGAAGTTAATCACCGATTGTCGGCTGGCAGCCAAACCGGTTAGCAGTGCTGCCTGGCCAGCTTGCGCAGATTGCTGGCTAAGGAGAATTGCCGCAATAATGGTAGCGGCGGTTTTGTAGCCGGTATTGCCTTGCGAGGCGTACAGCCGGGCGATGTGCCGTTGCGTAACGTGGGCCGTTTCGTGAGCAATAACGCTTGCGAGTTCTGCTTCATTGCTGGCAGCAGTAATGAGTCCGCTATTGATACCAATGTACCCACCTGGCAGTGCAAAAGCATTGATTTCCGGGTTTCGGACAACAAAAAAGGTAAAGTCCCGGCCCTCGAGGTCAGGCCGTGTTGCCACCAGCCGCTCACCGATAGACTGCACGTAGTGATTGATTTGCGTGTCGGTAACCAGATCGAGGTACTGGCGGATTTTGCGCATGTAGCCCTGACCGATGTGCTTTTCATCGCTGGGCGACATGACCAGATCAGCTGGCTCTCCCATTTGCGGAAGATTCAGTCTGTCATAACCACTGGCAACCGGCACGACGCACAGGGAGGTTCCCAGCAGCGCACAGGAAATGGCGGTGGTTAGCAAATGCTTTTTCATCGACCTCAACGGTAACCTCTATCCGAAGACGGGCTCATCAGTGACTAACTAACGGCCGTATTTTGAAAAATCGTACCTGATAATTGGCCGAGGTCATAGGGCCGTCGCGTTACCAGATACTTGTGCGCTCATCGTGTGATCCTGTTCCAACTCTTATATTACACGGGTTCTAATCGTGCGATCAGGGCTCAGCAGCACTAGACGCTGGTGTTGGTAAATGTCATATTTACAACTGGTGCGTACTCAGCGCCAGAACCTTCGTTAATTCCAAGCGAAATATACCGCCGCGCTCCGTGAACCTCGGGCGTGTGCCAGGCAGATCCCGGTGTGCCAGCGTCAGAAATTCAAGGTGCCCGAGTCGCGAGTAAAAAAATCCCCTTACGCATTGCTGTTTCCCGCCCGTGCGAGGACGCATGCATTTACAAATTAACTGAAGAGTAGGTGAACGAAAGTGGAATTATCCGGAGGCGAGATAATTATCCAATCCCTCAAAGACGAGGGCGTAGAGTACGTGTTTGGTTATCCTGGTGGCGCAGTGTTGCACATATATGATGCGATCTTCCGCCAGCAGGACGTCAAGCACATTTTGGTGCGTCACGAGCAGGGCGCAACTCACATGGCAGACGGTTACTCCCGTGCCACCGGCAAGCCCGGTGTGGTGCTGGTCACGTCCGGACCCGGAGCGACAAACGCGGTCACCGGCATTGCGACAGCACATCTCGATTCAATACCGCTGGTTGTGATTACCGGGCAGGTGACGTCAAAATTCATCGGTACTGATGCATTTCAGGAAGTCGATGCCATTGGTTGCACGCGTCCGTGTGTGAAGCACAACTTCATGGTCAAAAGTGTCGATGAAATTGCCACCGTTATGCGCAAGGCGTTTTACGTGGCAACAACCGGCAGACCGGGTCCGGTGGTGGTGGATATTCCAAAGGATTTCACTGCACCGAATATTAAGATTCCGTACGAGTACCCGGCCGAAGTTTCCATGCGTTCTTATGTGCCGGTAAGTGGCGGGCACAGCGGTCAGGTTCGCAAAGCGGTAGAACTGCTGGCGCAGGCCAAGCGTCCAATGATCTACACCGGTGGTGGTGTCATCATGAGCGGGGCAGAAAACGAACTGATCCAGCTCACTCAGGAACTCGGTTACCCGATTACTAATACACTGATGGGTCTGGGTGCTTATCCGTCTTCTGATAAGCAATTTATCGGCATGCTCGGTATGCACGGCACCTACGAAGCCAACCTCGCTATGCACAACTGTGATGTGCTGTTGGCCGTGGGTGCAAGATTCGATGATCGAGTCACCGGAGAGAT
>CALLLY010000297.1 GCA_938008205.1 uncultured Granulosicoccaceae bacterium | reverse complement strand
GCATCTCGCTCACCGCTCATTCGATCAAGATTTCTACGCAGATCATCCGCTTCCCGCTGCAACGCAAAAAGATTGGCTCTGGTTTGAGTATGCGCCTGTTGTTCATTGACGAATGAACTACCCACTTCTGCTGCCTTGTTTTCAAACAAGCTCAACTCGCCAGCAAGATTATCTCGTTCACTCAAAAAATTGTCAGCGCTGGACTGTGCTTCTGCCAACTGCCCCTGCAGATCGTTGATTTGCATCAATGCATTGTCGCGCTCAGCGCTAAGCACATTGATTTGATCTTCCAGCGCAGTAAGTTCATCGGTTTTGCTACCGAGCATTTGTTCAACATCAGCCACTTGCGCCCGGGCGTTGTCACGCTCGCTGGCAAGTTGGTTAACCTGATCTTTTAAATCGCTAAGCGCTCTTTCATTGCTACCCAGTTGCTGTTCGAATAAACCCAGTGAGTCCTGTTTCTCTGCAACCAACCCGTTAAGCTGATCAAGCAAACCCTTTTTTTCATCAAGCGCATTCTGGTTTTCTGCCAGTACTTGTTGCGTACGTGCAAGTTCCTCATTGCTCAGTGACAGCGCTTCTTCGTTATCAGCCAGTGCCTGCTGAGTCCGCGCCAGGTCTTCATTGGTCAGGGAAAGCGCTTGCTCGTTATCCACCAGCGCCTGCTGAGCCTGTGCAAGGCTTTCATTGCTTAAAGTAAGCGCTTGCTGACTCTCCGCCAGTGCCTGCTGGCTTTCTGCCAACTCGGATTGAGTGCCGTCTCTTTCGGCAACAACGTCGGCTAGTTGTGCATTCAATGCATCAATCGCCGACTGATTCTGCACCAGTTCGCTCTGTAAACCGTTGGCGTTTTGTGCAGCACTATCGCGCTCACCGATAAGACGTTGCAATTCGGAGTTCAGATCTGCAATCTGTTGATCTTTCTCGGCCAGCTGCTCTGAGGCTGTGGCAGTTTCGGATTTCAATGCCTGTACTGAACCCAGTTGCTGCTGAATCTGGCTGTCCAGTGCATTCAGATTGTCCAACGCACCGTCACGTTCACTGACCACGAGGTTCAGCTTTTCCTCAAGCGTAGCCCTTTCGGCATCGAGTTCATTCTGACGATCATTTGCCTGCTGAAGCAGTGCTTCGAAATCAGCTATCTGCCTGCGCAACTCGGTGATCGTCATCATCGATTTGGCGTTCATCTGATCGGCATCGTAACGCGCTCGAATAATTTCTTTCAAACGCTCCGCGACTTCATCAACTTCGCGACTGTCAACTTCCATTAATTCTCTGGTTCGCGCCAGCAACATTTCGTTGTCGTAAACGGTGGTCTGAACAGACACCGTGTTACTTGTGTTGACTTGTGCAAGCTGCATAGACTGCAGAGAAGTTGCTTCATCCAGGCTATTGCCAACAGCCCTCGCGATTTCTGTCGGAGTAGTCTGCAGATCAGTCTGAATCACCTGCGCATTGGCTGCGGCATCGGCATCTGACGGGATAAGTGCGCGCACGACAGCAGCACTGGCGAACAGAGTGATTGCGACAGTAGGTAAGCGGCGATACATCTTACTTTTTGCCGGCTCACCAGCTTTTAAGATACTTCTGGAGAGAGATTGGAACATTAAACGAGAGTCCGCTATTGAAGAATTAGAACCTTACAGACTGAGTGTAGGTCGTAATCCGGAACCCGCCAGGATATGCAATCAAATCCCGGCTTTTTTAGCGAATTTCACGTTTACTGGTCGAAGAATTGTCACCATGGCTGGCAACCAGACACCGTTCGTTAAAAAATTGACCTGTGTACGGGTCTTAACGACCCGTCCAGCCAACGTTTCGTCACGCTACGTAGAGTCTAACCGGGACTAACACCCAGTTTGTTTAATACTTCGATGGTTAAACCACCGGTTGCCATTCCATGCGCTCGCTGGAACTTCTCGATGGCGTTGAGCGTGTCTTCTGATAGCTCACCATCAACAGTACCTACGTGATAACCGGAATCCGACAATGCCTGCTCCAACGCATTGATGGTTCGCGTGGTTGTATTGGTTTCGCACAGTACCGGCCGCCACTCAAGTCGGGAATCAGACACCTTGACGCGTTTACTTACCTGTCGAGTCACAGCGGGAATACTGATCTTGGTTTGTGCCGCTTTGGCCAATACACGCTTGACCCGCTTGCTTTGGTATTTCGCCGGCACTTCCACCTGTTTAACGGTTGCGGGAGAAGCCACCACCGCTTTACTTATCGTGGTAGTTTTTGCCGGAGTCTCTTTGCGACAAATGGTATTGCCGGTCTTACGCAACCCTTCTGCGCCAGAGTAGTCAGACAAATTCAGCCAGACATGCTCACCATCGGAAGTCTTCTTTTTACGGTTAACCTGCCGGAACTTTGCTGGTATTTCTATTCGAACCTGCTGCGCCGGCTCTACAAGTTTACGCACCCGAACATTCTCGAATTTAGCAGGGACTTCTATCATTTTCGAGGCAGGTGCCGACTTCATTACGGTTTTTTCAACGGTCTTATAAACTGCGGGGACCTCTACCAGACACATGATATCACCAGACATGTTATCGATTTTTTCAACCGCACCACGGCCCTTCTTCCATACCACACGCGCTTCCTCAACCAGCACTCGCTGTTCTACTTTTTCGAACGAGGCGGGTACTTCAACAAGTTGTTGAGTTGCAGAGGCGACCAATTGCTGCTGCTCGACCCACTCATATCGAGCCGGTGTCACTTTGATCGATTCGCTTGCTTCAGAGACAACAACACGCTCTGACACGGTTTCGTAAACAGGGGCTTTAAAGAACTCAGCAAAGCATTGCCCTGATTCGGCATTGTCCAGCGGAACACCGGCTCGTTGTGCCAGTAACAAGACCCCCGGATTGGCCTCAACATTACTATAAACCGATCCTGTTACCCATTTGGATTCAGCCGGAGCTACTTCAATTTCTTCGGTTTCAGTGCGGTAGGTTGCAGGTACGACTTCAAAATTCACCGAGGCCTCACTCACGAGCACCTGCTGTGTATCCCACTGATATTTGGCAGGCACTATAGACAAACGCTCACTGGCTTCGCGCACGACTACCGTCGAACTTTCTGTGCGAAATTCGGCGGGGATCATTACTCGTGCGTAGCACTCCCCGGGTTTAGCATCGGGAAGAAAACTATTCATATCAGCAGCAATTCCTACGCTGCTGCAGGCTAACATTGCGGTTACACTTGCAAGTAATTTCATTCTGGCGACTCCGGTAAATAGAGATTTCAAGGCAGGTGCCGCGCATAGTGCCTAGTCTGGTTTTAACAATGGTCGGCTCGCAGCTAATGCAAGTCGTCTCCTAACCACGATCAGCCCCAGGCTTTACACAAAAGCCAGACAGCCACCAAAAGAAAACAACTCACTGCTGAACTACCTACGACAAAACCAGGCTATTGCCCACCTGGCAAACATCCGGTCATCCGACTGCTTGCGCAACGCCCTTATGGTCTCCCAGCACGGTCCATGCCGTAGCACGGAAACACAAAAGCACCAGTTACCGCCGGCGGACATGATTTTTTTTGTAACATCAATGACTTTTGGGGATTTCTGACAATCTCTGCTGTCGCTATCAACAGGTTGAACAACTAACCCGGAATACGTGACCGTCGGGATGGCGTATATGCATTTCCCGGACATTCCATGGCATATCAGTCGGTGGCCAGGTCACTTCGATATCGTTTTCACAACACTGCCGGTAAGCAGCGTCTACATCTTCAACCCATAGTGACATCCAGACCCCTTTATCTTGTGTTTCACCCTCTGGCACCTCAAACGTCCGGCTGTTTTGCCCTTTGCCGCGCCCACCCTGTGCATTGCGGCAAAGAAAAATTTCGCACTCGCCATTACACACACCACCAAAAGTTACCGGCTCTCCCCACTCCCAGCCTTTCTTCCATCCGATTCGCTCAAACCATGCAAAAGTTGCCTGTATATCGGTCACGTTCAGAATGGGTGTGATACGCGTAACTTTCATGGTGTTATCCCTCTGCAACAGGTGATCGTAACTACATGTTCAATGAAATCGCTAATCTAACGATGTACCCTAAGCAGCCCTCTACCCACCCACCGTCAGTTATGTTTTTCAGAATTTTTGTGACAGCACTGATGATACTGTTGCTGTGCAGCTCCTGCACTTCCAAACGCTTAAACAAATCTCCAGTAGCGCCGCAACTGCGAGAGTTTGCCAAGCTTACCAACAGTCAGCAACAGCTTGCAGAGCTACAAACATTCCTTGCAAGGCACCAGGTACAAAACGTGATTCCACTGGAGCAGATACTGAAACAGGGAACCGCATGGGAATCAAAAAAGCTCCCTCAGTTTGCGATTCCCGACAGATCCCTGTGGCCGAAAATGGTGAGCACACTCAAGCTTATGCAAAGATTTATTATCCCCGCCGTCGGTCCGGTGGAGGTTGTATCAGGCTTTCGGACAGAAAAATATAACCTGCAGGCCGGTGGCGCACCGCGCAGCAAACATTTGGAGTTCTCGGCGCTGGATGTGGTGCCACAGTCGACCACTGACCGTGCAGAGTTGCACCGCAAGCTGTTATCATTATGGCGACTGCATGGGCCTCAACTGGCGATGGGACTGGGTTTATACTCCAACAACAGATTCCATATCGACACCGGTGGTCATCGCCACTGGCGCGGCTAGGAGTCGGCGCGGCAGAACCTCTGCTACGGCGAACGCGCCCGGACGGTGCCTTTTTATCGATCATTTTCGTGGCGTTAGGATAACTATGCGCCTTAAATGATCGTAAAAACGCCCTCGCCATGGCACGTTCTCGCTACGCAGACTTCTACCGCGCAGACTCCTGGTGGATCAATCAGCTGATAGTGAGCTGACCCGCATGGATTATGCGTAATACCACCATGAATAATAAAAAGTTTTTTTTGCAATCACTGATCGGTGACAGTGTCGATCTGGCCACCAGCGCGCTACTGGTGGCGCGCCATTTTCAGCCCCAAATCAACCTGGAGGATGAGATACAACACATTGAGGAACTGGCAAGCGCCGCAAGTGTTTGGCCAGTAACAGATCCGACATCGCTGATTGAGTTTTTCACAAGCAACGGCTTCAAGGGCAATCAGCAGGACTACTACCATATCGATAACAGTCTGCTCAATCAGGTTTTAAGCAGCCGAAAAGGCATTCCTATCTCACTCGCTGTTGTCTACTTAGCGGTGATAGAACGATTGCAAAAGCCCGATTTGACCGCACACGGTGTCAGCTTCCCCGGGCACTTTTTACTATCTGTCAATCACGGCTCCACACAACAGCTGGTCGATGTTTTCGATGCCAGACCGGTCACTCAGGAGCAGTGCTATCAACGATTTACCAACACGGACAGCGAGCCGAACCCGACGCATTTTCAAAGTGCCACCACTTACGACATCTTGTGTCGTCTGCTGGAGAATCTAAAGGTAATCCACTGGAAATCCGGTGATACTCAAACCGTTCTGGACTGCCTTGACTATCAGTTGATGATCTTCCCGCAAAGTAATCGACTACTTACCCAGCAACACGAATTTTTAACGTCGATTAAACGTAGTGGTAACAGCGATTCGGATAACATACAGATGCACTAACTCGATTCAGGTTTACGCTGCAATAGTAAGTACTGGCTTTACCAGTGCAGGAGTTATCCGGGCCAGGAGATTACGCCCCGGCAAGCGGTGCGGATTCTCCTAGCCTGGATTATTCATAAGGATTCACCATTTCAGGCTGTCGCCTCATGAATTATCCAGGCTAGGCTGCTTTGCTGTCACCAAAACTATTTAGTAATCGGTCTGTGATTACCGAGGCAGGCGCTGGCTTGGAATAGTAATACCCCTGGGCCTGATGACATCCCAGGGATGCGACAAATTCGTGCTGATCCAGTGTTTCTACTCCTTCAGCAATTAAACCGAAGTCCATACTTTTCCCGAGTGCCACCACGGATTTCACGATTGCTGCATCTGCACCGTCAGCAATATTCTGTGCATTGATATCCATAATAAAGTTACGGTCTACCTTGAGGTTATTAACCGGCAGCTTTTTTAGATAGTTTAGTGACGAATATCCGGTACCGAAATCATCAATCGACAATCCAACGCCAAGCTCTCGAAGTTGTCCCAGCTTTTGAATGTTGGACGATACGTTTTTCATGGCAGCGCTTTCAGTGATCTCAAGCTCAATGAGTGCCGGGTTTACCTGAAACCTGTGCAGTATTTCGGTAAAGCTTTCAATAAAGTCATCCTGCTGCAACTTCAGGACAGACAAATTAATCGATACACCCAGCGGCACTCCGGCTAACTCCCACTCATGACACTGTCTGCAAGACGCTTCCAGCGCAAAATTATCAAGCTCACTGATAAAACCGCTTCGCTCAGCGACAGGTATAAAAAGATCAGGCGTTGATCTTATTTTTTCACCGTCTTTTGTCCGCACAATCCATCGCATCAATGCCTCTACTGCGACCATCTCACCTGAGACCAAATCTATTCTAGGCTGGAAATGCATCTGAAATTCGCCGTTCACTAACGCTTCTCTTAGCGCCTGATCAAGCTCATACTGGGAGTCAGTTTCCTTTTTCATACCAGTGCTGTATCGCGCGATTCTATTCTTGCCCATCTCCTTGGCACGATACATCGCCACATCCGCAGACTTCAATAACTCTCTTGCGGTTGCCCCGTGTTGAGGAAAAAACGCATATCCAATACTTGCCGAGACATTCACAACGCTGTCGCCCAGAGAATAAGGCTCACCCACTTTCCTCAGCAGATCTGAAGCAAGACTTTTAACGCATGCGCAGTTGTCATTACCGGTGAGTACAACGGTAAATTCATCACCACCCAACCGTGCAATAAAGCCGCCGTCAGGTGCGCCCTGGCTTACCGCATTATTCAACCGCTTGGCAACAATACGCAGTAACAGATCGCCCGCACCATGGCCAAGAGAATCGTTAATCAACTTAAATCCATCAAGGTCAATAAACAGCAAACACATACGCTGTTTTTCTACCAGTGTTTTACTGCAACTGTTCTGCAGATGCTGTTGGAAATTGAGTCGATTCGGTAATCGCGTCAGGGCGTCGAAGTTTGCGATCTGCACCAGATCCTTGTTCACTTCCTGTAAGTTGTTTGTTTGTGTTTCGAGCTTGTTAATCAAATACTGGTTACGCAGGGCATTGCCAAGTGAATATGCCGTTGCTGCGATGTTAAGTCGATCAAGTCCGGCAGGATCGAGTAACAGATATCCAAACAAATCACTGCCGGCGAATACCGGGTTCAATACCAACAACCCCTTACCGAGTTCGTCACTCATCGATGCAGGCAGCAACAACCTGGTGCGGAACTGTTGCTGTGATGATACCTGAACCGCACTGTTTCGATATATCTGAATAACCGAGGAAAACTCATGTGCTTCGGGTGCCGGTTGATCAAATTTGATTAAGAAGCAACGTTTCGCCCCGATAGTTTCCAGCCAGCGAGCCATCGTCGACAGTATCTGGGTAAATTCAGTGCATGCGCTCATCTGCAGTTGAATTTCACTTTGCACATTTTCCAGTCGGCGTATTTCAAACTCGCGGTCCATATTAACCGACCAGATTTTTTCTTTTATTCCAGCCAGCCCTGCAGTCACCAGAGGCAGCTCATGCAGCCGATTATTTTGAGTAAGGTGCGCTGATGCCAAAGTCTCCAGTTGATGACAAAGGTTGGTCCACCAGTGAACATCACCCGATTCAATTCGGGTTTGCATCATATTTCCGCAATGTACCTGCAGCGCATCTGTGCCATTGGACAAGGTGTCCCACAATGCTGTCGATAATGCATACATATTTATGTCTGCAGGGCTCTCCAGCCCCGACATCAACGCCTGCAATAAGCTGTTTAGGCGATCCGCATCCAATAAAGAATCTCGTGGCAAGCTGTGTTCTGCAACCAGTGTTGAACCACGCGGAATCAATTCACTATCAACCATCGCACGAGCGGGAAAAGTTTTTTCTCCACGTGAACGAGATTCTATCTGTGCCAGCAACTCCTCGGCACACTTGTCAGCTATCTGAGTCAGTGGTTGCCTGACGCTGGTGATGGCCGGCGCATTCTTGGTGGCCTCCTGCGTATCATCAAACCCCGAGATAAGAATGTCCTGAGGGATTCTAAGACCAAGAGCGTTGGCAGCCCTTGCTGCTCCCAGCGCCATTGCATCATTCGCTGCAACAATAACATCGATGTCTTTGTCAGATTGCAACAGGTCAAGTACCACCCGATACGATTCAAATGAATCAAAGTTACCACTGACTACTCTAGACTCTTTCACAACGCACCCGCGTTGCTGCAGCATTTGACGATACACCCGTTCACGTTCAAGCGAATATTTGTTCTGATCAGTACCGCGTATAAAGGCAAAGTGTCGACGCTGTGGATCGACCAGCAAGTGCTGCATTAAGTCCTGCATACCAGGCACATCGTTCACCAGAACAGCCGACTTGTTGTCGAGCTCCATTCCCATGCTGACAAACGGTACCGAGAGCGTCTTAACCAGGCTGTTTACAAGCTTTGCATCAGAGTTGTTATCGAGGGTACCAGAAAGACAAACAATACCCTCGAAACGAGCCTGCTGTGCAAGATCATAGATTCGATTGCAAACATCATAACTCTGGTGAAATTTACTCTGCGGTGATAGCTCACGCCCCGCCAGGCATACGGTACCGTACCCTGCTTCATGCAATACAGAGGCAATACGATCAACAATTATCTTTCGATAGTCGATGTACTCATCTGTGAAAATGGCTACAACGCCATTGTGTTCTTGCATTTACTTTCCGGTCAAACGATATCAATCGCAGAGCAGTTGTAGACACCCTGGACAGTAACAACAGATGCCAACGAAGGAACCCTGGTAAAACGTCGACCTGAGCCTCGAACAACGCCTGCACTGGCCTCACCGATGGCATAGAAGTCAGGACGGCTCTTAAACATGCGACTCATATGCCAGACAACCATAATTCGAGAGAAACGGTGAATCTGTTCCTGTCTCGACGTGTCGAAGTGCACATATCCACTGATTTTGTCCTTTATCGGCTTAACCAGCAGGCACTTGATTCGACAGCCGGCACACGCACAGCAAACCAACCGCATAGTCACCGTTGAGTAAGCTGCCGACCAGAAAATCAAATTACGAAAATCGCCCGGAACTGCCGTGGAAGGTAATTTACAACGCGCCTTTGCCAGTCAGAATAACGTAGACCGTACGCCACAAAATGAGAAAATCATTCCACACACTGCAATTGCGTAAATACTGCAAATCATAGGATATTTTACGCCGTATGCTCTCGGTATCACTGTCATAGCCGTTCTCGATTTGCGCAATACCGGTCAGACCGGGCTGCAATCCCAGGCGGTTGAGGTAGCCGGGAATTTCGTTCGACAATTTATCGACAAACTCAGGCCGTTCAGGTCTGGGCCCTACCAGGCTCATTTCACCACGCAGCACGTTAATGAGCTGGGGAATTTCATCAATGCGCGTCATGCGCATAAAACGCCCGATGCGGGTCACGCGCACATCGTCTTTTTGCGCAAACTGAGCACCGTTTTTCTCGGCCTCATTGATCATGGTTCGAAACTTATAGATCGTAAAGTGCTTACCGTAGGCAAAACTCGAACGACGGTCTGTCCCCGACCAGTTCGGGTTCTCATTGGCAGCGGTAACCCGATTATTCAAACCAACCCGTGTTTGCTTGAAAATAACCGGACCCGGTCCCGCAGTAAGCTTGACCAACAGCGGAAAAATGCACCAGACCGGGAGTAACACAATTCCCAGGAAAATCGACCCGACAACGTCAATGCAGCGCTTGGTAACCCGATAGGATTTTGGCAGCGAGTGTACGTTCACTCGCGGGTTTTCCGTCGATAGTCGCCGCAACCAGGGAGTCTCCGGTTCTTCAAAATCCACAACGTAGTGCTGCATGATTTCAGAGAAAGACTCGGTTGTCCTGACAGAGTCTCCGCGTTGTTTAGGTAATGATGACAAGAATGTGCCTTCGAGCTACTTAATCAGAATGATTTAGTGCGGCAAAATACGCACCGCATCACACAGTCACAACGCACTTAACATGCCATATGCGAACTTAGTTAAACCGCATGAAATCTCTGGTCTAACATGTGATCAAACGGTACGCGCTGACTCCAGGAATTCATACCATATGCCGCGGTACTGCTCGCACTCACGCCAGACTACCCCAGACGATCTATTTGCTTCGAAAATACCAGAACACCGCCGCGTCCAGTGCCATGACCGGCAACCAGCTGTTGACTTCAGGTTACCTGTTACAATCGAGGCTCCGGTGGTCACTGACCACAGGCTGCAGCGTATTTCATTTCAAAAGGTATCAGTCAAAGGCTGCCCTGCGTGAAAGACTCCAGTAATCACATCAGCCATTCCCTCACAGTTGCTGTGTTCATCCAACGCATTTTTTATAAAACAGCTTCAAAACCCTGTTTACTTGCCATTGCTATCACTAGCATCGCTGGCAACGCAGTTGCCCATACATCGGAACAGGGGTTTGTTCTTCTGCTTCCAACGGATGCTTATATCTTATCCGGTGTGACTGTGGTTGTACTGACCCTACTTGCCACAGTATTACTGCCGGTTGCTTTGATAGAAAAGGGTTTTGCGCCGCGATACCTGTTATCGCTTCGCGCGACTGGACGGATCAAACACCACTTTACTACCGTGACGAGTTTATTGTCCTTATGCTGCCTGATCGCACTGATCATCATCGGCTTCGTTGGCACCCACGACCCGTTACGCAATCTGTTACCACTGACTATCTGGACAGTCTGGTGGGTGGGTATAGTCTGCATTCATGGAGTGTTCGGAAACCTGTGGCAGTGGTTCAATCCCTGGGTTGGCATATTCCACAAACGTAAAGCTGCCGGATTAACTTTACCGACGGCTTTGGAAAGCTGGCCTGGCGTTTTCATGTTCCTGTTCTTTAGCACCTTTGCACTAGCCGACACGGCGCCGGAAGACCCGACGCGCCTGGCTGTCGTGGTCGCCGTTTATGCAGTGATAACGCTCGCCGGCGTTTGGTGGTGTGGTGCCACTCACTGGCTTACACGAGTCGATTGCTTTTCAATGCTACTGTGGCGATTCGCACAAGTCGCACCGCTTGGTATAGCGCATGGCAGTCTGGCTATCGGCGCGCCCGGCTGGAAACTGGCAACATGTCAATTCAACGATTCTTACACCAAAGCAAACCAGACCATCAGCGGTGCTGTTTTCACGCTGGCGCTGCTCGCCGCCGGAAGCTTCGACGGACTGAACGAAACGTTCTGGTGGCTGGTGAAAATCGGCATCAATCCGCTTGAATTTCCCGGTCGCTCGGCGGTGGTAATCCCGACAGTCTTCGGGCTACTGGTGTCAGTGGCGGCGCTGGTCGCGAGTTTCGCGATATGCGTTGCGGCAGGACTGTGGCTGGCTAATCGCCACACCGATCACGGGCGAGAAGTGGCTTTTCGACAAGCGTTTATTGATCTGTCAGTCGCAATACTGCCGATTGCACTGGCCTACCACTTTGCCCACTTCCTCACTGCATTTATGGTGAATATTCAATACACACTGGCTGCCGCGACTGATCCGCTGCAAACCGGACGCGACCTGCTTGGCCTGGGCCGTTTTTACGTCACCACCGGATTCTTCAACACACAATCATCAGTCCGTCAGATCTGGCTTACACAGGCGGGTGCAGTGGTAGCCGGGCATGTTGTGTCCCTGCTTCTGGCACACCGGATCGCACTCAATCTGTGGTCGCGGCCCGCTGCAGCCGCCTTGAGCCAGTTGCCACTGGCAACCTTTATGGTGTTCTACACACTACTCGGGCTTTGGCTGCTCGCCGCACCTCGCGGTGCGTAAGGGTACCCGTGCGCTGCTGCTTCGGTCCTGTTAAGTGACGTAAAGTATTGGACAAATCCGCCCAACCGAGACACCATCGACCCTTCAAATCAAAACCACGCCCCGAGGAGACAACATGGCCGACAAGAAAAATTCACCGGTTAACGTGAATCGACGTACCGCACTGAAAACACTCGCTGCAGGTGCTGGCGGTGTTGCTGCCTCCGGACTCCTCCCCGGACTGGGCGGTTATTCTCAGGTGCACAGTGCAGAACCCATAAAAATCGGCTTTCAGGTCCACCGAACCGGTATTGGTGCAGCCTACGGCCGCTGGTACGACCGCACCACCCAGGCCTGTGTTGAAAAAATCAACGCTGCTGGCGGTATCAACGGCCGTATGATCGAAATTGTCGCCGAAGACGACGGTACCGACCCCAAGCGCGGCGCTGAAGTCGTTGAAAAATTTGCCAGTCAACACAACTGCGATGTGTCTTTCGGCACCTTGTTCAGCCACGTAGTGTACGGCTCGGCACCACGCGCAGGCGAACTGAAAATGCCCTACTTTGTGGTTTCTGAAGGACACCACGTCGCCAGCGGTGCCCTAAACCGATACACCCTGCAGCCAGGCATCACCGATGTGAAAAGCCAGGTCGAAGCCATGGCGCCATTCATATCAGAAAATCTTGGCAAAAAAGTCACCATGATCTTCCCCGACTTCGCGTTCGGCCACGATCACCGCGATTACTTCTCGGCAGCCTTTGAAGCCAGAGGCGGCACCATTCTCGAGAAAATTGCCATTCCGCCGACTGAAACGTCTTTCACCAAGTATTTTCCAAAGATTCCACGGGATACTGAGGTGATCTATCACGTTATGGTTGGTCCCGCAGTACTCACTTTTGTTAAGGAGATGGGAGAATTTTTTGGCCCCAGCAAGCCGGAAATTTTCGGTTTTATCGATAGCCTGGAAGCCGTGGACATCGCCAGCCCCGGACTCGAATTCCTCGATGGCACTTATTTCTGGGAAGGCAACCCGCGTTACGCACAGGAAGAACAATCTGAATTTGATACCGCTTATCGCGAGGCAGTCGGAGTCGATGAGAATGGTGCTTCGGTTTCAGATGCCAAGGATGTTTCTACCTACGCCCACATGTTCGGGTGCTGGGAGACCTTGCACATTATTAAACGCGGTATGGAAGCAGCAGACTATAAGGGCCCTGCCGACAGAACAAAGCTTATCGAAGCCGTGGAAGCGATGTCGGATATGCCGCATTCATTTGAGCACCCACAAGGTGCTAAGCTGTTTAATGGCAAAACCCACCAGACTTTCGGTCACCAGTACATTTCCAAAGTCACCGACGGCAAACTGGTGCTGGCACACACCACATCAATCGAAGACACTCTGTACGAAGACGAAGTTGACTACACTGCGCAATCCTTCTGATTTGCTGCTATTAATGTAGATTACTGTGCGGCGGAAGCCTTCTGCCGCACAACTCTGCGGGTGCGCCTCACGTACCCAATTCCAACCGTTAACTATCGGCAATTCTAATGGAATTTGGTCCGCACTTTTTTCTCGCGTCGTTAGAAGGCGCAGTCAATGCAGCCGTGCTGGCTTTGATGGCCGTGGGCTTAAGCATCGTGTTTGGCATCATGCGTGTGGTCAATGTTGCACACGGTGAGTTCTTTATGCTCGGCGCAGTCATCGCCTGGTGGATCAGTTCACTGGTGGGTGGTCACCCGGCCATTGGCTTTGTACTGGCGTTGCTTGCAGCACCACTGATCGTTGGCGCAATCGCCGTAGCTGCCGATCACTTTGTGTTGCGCCGTATCAACTACGACCCCGAAAGAACCATTGTCGCCACCATCGGTTTGTTATATGTCATTCAACAAACCACGTTAATGACCTTCGGACCGGAGGCGCGTCCGGTAGAAGCTCCCTTCAATACACGACTGGCTCTGCCCTGGTTTGAAAAAACAGCTGATGGTTTCAGTATGTACTGGCCCTGGGGACTCAGCACTACCAGTTATAAACTCGCCGTTATAGCAGCGGCCGTTGTCATACTGATTGCGCTATGGCTGTTTATGACCAGAACCAAAATCGGTTTAATCATGCGTGCCACTCAACTTGATCGTGAAATGGCACTGACACACGGCATTCCGGTCGATCGGGTTTACGCCATGGTTTTCGGACTTGGTGCCGGTATAGCGGCACTCGCGGCAGTGCTGATTGTACCAATACAACAGGCTCACTATCTGATGGGTGGTGACCCGCTGTTATTGTCTTTCATCGTTGTGATTATCGGCGGACTGGGCAGCATCCCGGGAACCATTATCGCCGCACTGTTAATAGGCATGAGTGATGGCATTATCTCAGTATTCTTTTCACCCACTGTTGCGAAAATTATCGCCACCCTGCTGGTCGCCTTTGTTTTGATCTTCCGGCCACAGGGTCTGTTGGGTAAGCGTATCGCATGAAAGATCAACTGCGCACCAGCCTGTTTCATCTGCTGATTATTGGATTAATGGCAGGACTGTATTTCACGTTACCCGAGTATCACAGCGGCGTACTCGCCCGCGCAATGGTACTGGCGGTATATGCCATGGGTTACAACCTGTTGTTCGGCTATACCGGCCTGTTAAGTCTGGGCCATGCGTTGTTCTTTGCGACTGGCATGTACGGACTCGGGCTTGCCATGCAACATCTGGATGTCGGTGCTTCAACCGGTATTGTATTCGGCCTGATAGCAGCACTGGTGATCTCTACCGTTATAGGCTTTCTGGCGCTACGCACTACCGGTGTGGCGTTTATGATAGTAACGCTTATGTTTGCGCAAGCGGGGTATCTGATCATACTGTGGATGGGTGAATACACGCGTGGTGACGAAGGCTTTGCCATACAGGCAAGTGAAAGAGTTTTGGCCGGTATTGATTTAAGCCAGCCGGACAATCGTTACTTTGCAGCGCTGGTTTTATTCGGTATCAGCCTGTTATTGATCGGCTGGGTGGTAAGAAGCGGTTTTGGTAAAACCCTGGTCGCAATCAGAGAGAACGAAGAGCGTGCTCGCATGCTCGGTTATAACGTACACAGACACAAGTGGGTGGCAGTCATTATCTCAGGTGTGCTTTCCGGCGCGGCCGGTGCGGCCTACGCTTTATTGTTCGGCTACGTCGGCGCTACCTTTGCTACCGTCCAGTATTCAATTTTTCCGTTACTGTACGTGTTACTCGGCGGTGCGGGAACCACCCTCGGCCCGCTGGTTGGCACCGTATTTATGTATTACCTGATCGACCTTTCAAGCCAGGTAACCAGCGCATATCTGTTAATTGCCGGTGTTGCGTTAATACTGCTAACACTGTTCGCACCGCAGGGAATAATTGGTGAGCTGCGCAAACGGGTATTTCCATGGCTGCCATAACACTGTTGTCGACCCAGGGCCTGAGCAAGCAGTACGCTGGTCTCACGGCAGTAAACAACGTTAACTTCGAATTACCAACGGGCCAGATACGCGCGCTTATCGGGCCTAACGGTGCGGGTAAATCGACGTTCGTCGGTATGCTAAGCGGCCGCATTGAATCGACCAGCGGTAGCGTTCAGTTTAATGGTAAAGACATCACACGCTTACCTGCGCATAAAAGAATTTCACTGGGTATGGCGTATACCTTTCAGATCACTTCAATCTTTGCATCACTAAGTGTTCACGAAAACGTTGCACTGGCAGCACGGCGTGCATCGGGCCGTGCAGTGAATTCGCGCGTGCGTGATGCGCTGGGTAAAGTCAACATGGCTGACCGGCAGCACCATATTGCCAGTGATCTTAGCTACGGTCACCAAAGGCTGTTGGAAATCGCGATGGGACTGGTGCAGTCACCCAGCCTGTTTATTCTCGATGAGCCGACACAAGGATTATCTTCCAGTGAGATTGATGCGTTTGTGGCATTAATAAAATCAATCGCCGGTGATACCACTGTACTGTTGATAGAACACAACATGGATGTCGTCATGGCAACCGCTGACTATATTACTGTGCTCAACTTCGGCGAAGTACTGGCAGAGGGCACTGCGCAGGAGATTCGTAACAACGCAAAAGTACAATCAGCGTATCTGGGAACCAGCCATGCTTGAGCTAAAAAACATAGAGGCTGGCTATGGTGATGTACAGGTACTGTTCGGGGTATCGTTGCAGGTAAAACCAGGTGAAATCCTATGCCTGCTAGGCAGAAATGGTGCCGGCAAAACAACACTGCTAAAAACCATCATGGGTTTACTGCCACTGAAATCCGGCAGAGTGCAACTTGAAGGTACGCCACTTAACTCGATGGCCGCTCATAACATCCCTAAACAGGGTATTGCCTATGTACCACAGGGCAGGCGTTTATTTTCCGAACTCACTGTGGCACAAAATATTGAAGTCGGGCTAATGGTTCAGGGCCGCGGTGTTCAAACCCGGGAGCGAGTGCTGGATCTTTTCCCGCGTCTGCGTGAAAGACTCAAACAACGTGCAGAAACTTTGTCCGGTGGCGAACAACAAATGCTGGCTATGGCGCGCGCACTGAGTACTGAACCACGCGTACTATTGCTGGACGAACCAACCGAAGGCTTGCAGCCTTCGATGGTCGCCCTTATCGATGAAGTCACCGCCAGAATGCGCAGTGAAGGCGTTGCCATTATTCTGGTGGAACACCATATCGACACTGTCTTGAATATTGCTGACCGGGTAGCGTTTATAGAGAACGGCAGAAACCCTGAAAC
>CALLLY010000296.1 GCA_938008205.1 uncultured Granulosicoccaceae bacterium | reverse complement strand
CTCTTGTCACATTGTTGGGGCCAAAATCGGCTTGCGCACCAACTTGATCAGGCAACACGAATTACCGCCACTACGTCACCCCGAGGGCTTCCTGATTCCGTGAACAGCCATCAACAGCGATTAACCGGCACACCAGAGCCAGACGTTGTCACCCACCTGAGGAAAACCCTCGCAGTAGCACATCCGGCCATGCAAGATTTTTATTACTGGCGTCAAAGATTCAGGTTTGCGGCATCAGACAGCAACCCCTCTTCATAGTCGAATTAGTGTTCCGCAAATACGCCAGAAAACCTGACACTGCTCTGCACAGCAGGTTAGGGAAATTTATGGCGAAGTACGTGCTATCATACTCTGTTGACTAGTGAACTAATTTCCCCTTGGGATTCTGGTGTCAAACACACTATCCCTCGCAACAGTCCGTAAATAACACAACCCGTCACCAGTACACCCATAGCGGTGCCGGTTCAACGGCGTAACCCGTCGACATTACCCCACAAAGAAATAAGAACAAGACTTTGAAAACTTCCCCTGCAACCACCTCCCTGTGGTGGCGATCTGACCGCGTTTCTTCAACCGAGAATCCAGTTGCCTGCACCGCA
Source organism: uncultured Granulosicoccaceae bacterium (assembly GCA_938008205.1). GTDB lineage: Bacteria > Pseudomonadota > Gammaproteobacteria > Granulosicoccales > Granulosicoccaceae. The sequence goes on along the minus strand of CALLLY010000296.1, from coordinate 4,931 downwards.
CATGGTGGAGGAGCACGATGAGATCCGACTTTCTGGCAGAGCTACAGGTAGAGTGGTTCGGCAACATTCGCGCTGACATTCTCGCAGGCCTGGTGGTTGCCCTGGCGCTGATTCCCGAAGCGATTGCCTTCTCTATTATTGCAGGTGTCGACCCGAAGGTTGGTCTGTACGCCTCATTTTCCATTGCAGTCATTGTCGCAATTACCGGCGGCAGACCGGGCATGATCTCGGCTGCCACTGCCGCCACCGCGGTGTTAATGGTCACGCTGGTGAAGGAGCACGGGCTGCAATACCTGCTGGCCGCCACCGTGCTGGCGGGGCTGCTTCAAATCGCCGCCGGGCTACTGAAGCTTGGGTTTGTGATGCGCTTTGTTTCGCGTTCGGTGATGACAGGTTTCGTCAATGCGTTGGCGATTCTGATTTTTATGGCACAGCTGCCGGAACTGATCGGCGTACCACCTCTGACTTATATAATGATTGCTGCCGGGCTCGCGATTATTTATCTATTACCGCGAGTGACCAGCGCGGTACCTTCCCCGCTGGTCTGCATCATTGTACTGACGATCATTACCATTGCTATGGGACTGGACCTGCGCACCGTGGGTGATATGGGCGAGCTTCCATCAACACTGCCGATATTTTTATTACCAGACATTCCGCTGACCTTCGAAACCCTGAAGATTATTCTGCCCTACTCGGTGGCCGTCGCGGCAGTGGGCCTGCTTGAGTCTCTGATGACGGCGTCAATTGTCGATGAACTCACCGATACTCGCAGCAATAAAAACCGCGAGTGTATCGGACAGGGTATCGCCAACACTGCCACTGGATTTATCGGCGGTATGGCCGGCTGCGCTATGATCGGTCAGTCGATAATCAACGTCAAGTCTGGCGGACGCGGCCGTTTATCGACCTTCTGTGCAGGTATCTTTTTACTGGTGATGATTGTATTTCTCGGCGACTGGGTGAAACAAATCCCAATGGCCGCTCTGGTGGCGATCATGATCATGGTATCAATTGGTACGTTCAGCTGGTCGTCGATCAAAAATCTGCGGGAGCACCCGCGCAGTTCTTCAATTGTGATGCTGGCGACAGTCATCGTGGTAGTGGCCACCCATAATCTGGCTATAGGGGTGCTGGTTGGCGTGTTGTTTTCGGCGGTTTTTTTCGCGTGGAAAATATCGCGGCTGTTCGGCATATCATCGACTGTCAATACAGACGGCACCGAACGAACCTATCTGGTAGAAGGACAAATGTTTTTTGCCTCGGTAGAGGCATTTAACGCTTCATTCGATTTCAAGGAATCGCTTGAAAAAGTGATTATCGATGTCTCCAATGCACACATCTGGGATATTTCCAGCGTGACTGCATTGGATATGGTCGTGTTAAAGTTCAGACGCGAGGGCGCAGAGGTGGAGATAATCGGGTTGAATGAGGCCAGTGAAACACTGGTGGAAAAACTCAGTGTGTATGACAAACCCGGGGCGCTGGAACGCTTGATGGGTCACTAGTGAATTTAAGATCCAATCCGACATACACCCTGTTTTCCGGTATCACTATGAACAAAAAAACATCAACTTTACTTACAACAGTACAACAGCCATGAAAAAAATCGTCGCACTGATTGATGGTTCAGGCTACGCGCAAAGTGTCTGCGATCATGCAGGCTGGATCGCGACGCGTGCTGACGCATCTCTGTTGTTACTACATGTACTTGGTCGTCGCGAAACTGTCGGCGACAACGCTGATCTTAGCGGCAGTATCGGCCTGGGCGCACGTACCGCACTGCTTGAGGAACTGGCAGAGCTCGACGGCCAGAAGGCACGTCTGATCAACAAACGCGGGCGCGCCATTTTAGAAGATGCAAAAGAGCGTGCCGCCACCATGGGTGCCACCGATATCTCAACTATGTTGCGGCATGGCCAGCTTGTCGAAACCATGGAAGAGCTGGAAAGCGATGCGGATCTAATCGTTATCGGCAAACGCGGTGAAACTTCACACCTCAATATGGAGCACCTCGGCTCCAATCTGGAGCGGGTTGTTCGCTCGACAAAAAAACCGGTTATGGTAGCGTCTCGCGCCTTTACCCCGATCAATAAAATGTTGATCGCCTTTGATGGCGGAAAAAGCTCAATCAAGGCCGTTGAGCACATTGCCAGTAGCGATATGTTTAAAGGGCTGGAATGCCTGCTGATCCAGGTTGGCAGCGATAACTCTCGCAACCATAAACACTTGTCAGGTGCCGTAGCCACTTTGAAGGAAGCGGGATATAACGCAGAGTCAAAGGTGGTCTCCGGCCAACCCGAAAGTGTTATAGCCGGCACCATTGAAGCTGAGGGTTTTGATCTGCTGGTGATGGGTGCTTACGGACATTCGCGAATTCGAAACCTGATTATCGGCTCTACTACCACACAGATGATTGGTGCCTGCAAAGTTCCTATCATGCTGTTTAGATAAAAAACGAAGAGCTGGAACGCAATAGCTGATCTGGCAGCGAAACAAGCATGTTTCTTTCCTGATGTGAGATTCGATACCAGGTTTGCTGCCAGGCAAACGCTGTATTGAAAGCAGTTGCCTGCAGGCATCTGCTGTCTACGAACTGCTTAGCTGTGTGAATTAACAGGCTGTAAAGCTCCATATTGTTTGCACAATTGAGCAACGATATTTCAACTCTCACGTCAACCGATGCCGCACGCCTGCGTTGTACCTGATATGGCGATTACTTCTCCATATAAATGACACACATCACACACAGGTACATAAATAATGAAACTGCAAATCACATCTATCGCGCTAATTTTGACCGCCGCAACCGTCTCTATGAATCTCGCCGCCCTGGAAATAGTCGATCTCGACAACAACGGAGTCATTTCTACCGAGGAAGTTCAGGCAGCAAGAGACGCACAAAGAGCTGAGGCACTTGCGCAATTCGATGCCGACAATGACGGCGAACTTTCCCGCGAAGAGCGCAGGGAAGCTAAAGATGCGCGCCGCGCAGAGGTCGTTGCCGAATTCGATACTGACAGCGATGGCGAGTTGTCTTCCGAGGAACGCGAAGCGGCCCGTGCAGCTCGTCAGGCAGACTTTGCATCCAACTTTGATCTGGACCAAAGCGGCGATCTCTCCGAAACGGAACAGGCAAACCTTGAAGAAGTTTCCGAATCACGTGGCGGGCGTGGCAAAGAGCGCGGCGGGCGCAGTGGTCGCCGAGGCAATCGCTAGCTGCGAGTCAGCTCCTGCCACTCCTTAATCAACCAATATGGCGGCCGGATATAATTTGGCCGCCATCAGTCCGATTGGAGTACCAGGCAAGCGTCAGCATGAGTCAATCGTGCCCACAGTTACCGGGAAGAACAGCACTTTGTTGGTCACGGACGATCCGTTGCCATCTTGCCATTAGTTACTGTGGAATCAATGACTCGTTCATACCGGATACACATTGCACTACACTAGACTTCTACCATGGCACTTATAGCTTTTGAGCAACTCACTATTTTGGATGGATTATTTGCGAGCGCTAACAACCCGGACAAGTCCCTGCACACCAGCATGGACGGGTTTCTCGCGTCGGTTGAGAAGCGCGCCTATCTTATTGCACTTACCGCGTGCAAGGATGAGCAAGTCGCACTCGATATTGTGCAGGATACAATGTTCAGCATGGTAAAAAGTTATTCAGGTAAAAGTGCCGAGCACTGGCCTCCGCTGTTCTTCAAAATTCTTAACAATAAAATCACTGATCGGCATCGCAAGCGCGGGTTTGGCAGATTGACACAGTGGTTTGGCGAAAAACACAACGATGAACCCGCTGGTGAGGCAGTGGATCAACTTGCATCTGGCGACTTTTGCCCCGAAACTCTGGCAAACTCAGAAGATTTGCAGGTTGCAGTTAAGTCAGCACTGGAACAACTTACTTTTAAACAACAGCAAGCGCTCATTCTGCGATTGTGGGAAGGGCTCAGCGTCAAAGAGACCGCAACCGCTATGGGTGTATCAGAAGGATCCGTAAAAACTCATTTATCGAGAGCCGTCCAGGAAATGCGTAATCATTTGCAAGAGCATAGACAGCTATGAACACTCACGGCGCCAATCAATCCGGTAGTGATCATAGTTTGTCGAGCAATGAGCAATCAGTCAAAGAATCGCTCGATCAATACATGAATAGCGAGGTTAACAACCTCGATTTCAACGTGAGCAGCAAGCTTGCTGCGGCCAGACATAGAGCGCTGGATCAATCACCGGCAAACCCCCACCGGGGCACATGGCAAATAGCGACAGGTGGCGGTGTTGCGCTGGCTGCGGCACTGGTGGTGGGTAGCCAGTTTTACCAACCGGCCACTGACGTCACCGCAATCGATGTACCTGCTGTTGCACAAAACGAACTCATGGAAGATCTGCCGCTGCTGGCATCAAGTGATGACATCGAGTTTTACCAATCGATTGAGTTTCTGGAATGGCTGGAGAACAACTCCTGAACAAACTAACCCCTGCACGGCTCGCTGTTGTGTATCTCTTGTTATCGAACACAGGCAATGCATCTGACAAACTGCCGGACATCGAGTTTCTGGAGTGGCTGGGACAAGTGACTGAAGTCGAGGATCTGGGTATGGACATCAACGAGATGCTGGAGGAGCGCGAAGCAACCCAAGGCGAAGGCAGCCAGGAGAATGACGAATGAAACCTCTGTTACATATAATTTCTATCTTTGTGTTGTTGCTTTGCCAGCCGGTTGTGGCTGCACCTCAGTGGAGCGAACTGACAGAAGATCAGCAATCAGCACTGGTACAGCTGCAGGATTCCTGGAACGACATGAGCGACACCCGCAGAGACAACATCATCAGCGGCCTTAAACGATGGAAAAACCTGGACGAACCGGGTCGTAATCGCGTTAAAGATCAATTTACACGTTATCAGAAACTCAACCCTGAAGACCGTGA
>CALLLY010000295.1 GCA_938008205.1 uncultured Granulosicoccaceae bacterium | reverse complement strand
CCCTGAAACCTTAATGGTTCAGGGCACAACCTCGGACGCCGGCAAAAGCGTGCTGGTCGCAGGGATTTGCCGACTGCTCAGCAACCGGGGCATCAACACCGCGCCATTTAAACCGCAAAACATGGCACTCAACAGCGCCGTGACCGCAGACGGCGGTGAAATTGGACGCTCACAGGCACTGCAGGCACAGGCAGCAAGGCAGCCACCACACACAGACTTTAACCCGATACTGTTAAAGCCCTCATCAGACACCGGCGCACAAGTCATTATTCACGGACACGCCATCGAACCCATGGAAGCCGGCGAATATCACGACTATAAAAAAGTCGCGATGACTGCAGTACTGGAATCACACAACCGTCTAAAACAACGCTACGACAAAATTATCGTAGAAGGTGCCGGCAGCCCTGCTGAGATTAACCTTCGCGAAAATGATATCGCCAACATGGGATTCGCCGAAGCCGTTGACTGCCCGGTGATCATCATTGCTGATATCGACAGAGGTGGTGTATTTGCACATCTGGTTGGCACGCTGGACCTACTCTCACAAAGCGAACAGGACCGTGTTGTCGGGTTTGTGATCAATCGCTTCCGCGGAGACATCAAGTTACTGGAATCTGGACTGGAGTGGCTCGAACAACGCACCGGTAAGCCGGTACTCGCCGTACTGCCATACCTGCAAAACTTTTACCTCGATGCCGAAGATGCCATTAACACCTCGCAGACAAGCAGCGCTGCAGAGCAACTCAAGGTTGTTGTTCCAGTGCTGCCAAGAATATCTAACCATACAGACTTTGACGTTCTACGCTTGCACCCGCAAGTCGATCTAAAATTCGTCAACATTGAACAACCCTGCACCGCCTGTGATCTGTTAATACTACCCGGTTCCAAAAACGTCAGAGCAGACCTTGCCGCCCTAAAAGAAGCTGGCTGGACAAAGCACGTTTTAAAGCACCTGCGCTACGGCGGAAAGGTACTGGGCATCTGCGGTGGCTACCAAATGCTTGGCAACAACGTACACGACCCCAACGGCATTGAAGATACCGCAGGCAGCACCGCAGGCTTCGGCTTACTAAATAGTGAAACCACCCTGCACGCAAAGAAACAACTTAAAAACGTGCAGGGAAAACTAACCCACCCCAACCTAAAACCAGCCAGTTTCGAAGGATACGAAATACACTGCGGCATAACAACCACTACAACCACCCCTGCGCTAACGATCAGCGACACCCGTACCGATGGTGCAATCAATGACGACAACAACATTTTCGGCACCTATATCCACGGACTATTCGACAACACCGAAGCAGCCGAATCGATTCTCAACTGGGCTGGCATGGAACGTGTGCAAGCCATCGATATCGATGAAATTAGAGAGCAACAACTCGAACGACTGGCGAATACAATAGAAGAACATTTCGCCCAAGAGTTTCTTGACAATTTGCCCTCGTAGCAAGCCCCCTAATCTCCAGGAGGGAGTAGAAGCTTAAAGCACTATGGAAACCCGACGCGTAAGCGAGGCTAACCACAGTCTTGCAAATCGCCAACACCTTAAAAATCGGGCTTTGTACTATCGCAGGTAGGTGCCCAAGCACCACCACGAAACATCAGCTCAGAACAAACGACTAAAAACAACCCCTCTCCCCACAACAGCGTATGAATTGTTTTTTGAAATCACCTGGAGTCGGGTCTAAGCGCTAGGGATAGCGCGTGAGCGCTGCTGCACATGGATGTGCATTCAGCGCGGCCCGATGGAGGGTGATTTCAAAAAATTGCGCAGCAACCCGCAGGGCAGTTCATCCGCGACCCACTAAAAGAAACGTTTTCGTTACTTTTGCGCTTTTCAAAAGTGACTCGTACCGCCAGGGACTGGCAACGAAAAAAGCCATGGATGGCAAGCCACAACGGTGAGCGCAGCGAATGAAACACCGGTGAGCGCAGCGAATGCAAAACCCGTGAGCGCAGCGAATGTACCCCTAATCAACCCAATAAACCCCATCAAGCCTCAACCGCTTCTCAACCTGCTGTTCATTGTTTGTATCAAACACACGATAAGTCAAACCAACAGATTCTCCCCACTCAAAGTCCAGCTTGCTGAAGTTACGGCCGAAGTAGCTGTGCTCATCACCATAATACGAACGAAATATCCGCGATACCCACGGTCGGTTCATATAGTGCGTTAAACCACTACTCATGAACTCATGATATTCCCGCCCCAGATCAGTATTACTCAAGTGTGAAGAAAAGTGTCTATCCCCCGCCAGAAACAAAACACCACTTACCTTGTATGTATCGATTAACTTAAACAACCGTTTACGCGCCCACTTAAAATCACGCCACTCTTCCGCAAAAGGCATTTGCATCGATAACACCGAAACACCGGATGCAATAATGTTGACGCGCGCGCTGGAACTTGCCAACTCACGCTCCAGCCACGCCCATTGTTCTTCACCCAGCAAGTCAGCTCTGCCGGAACCCGGCGTGTCACGGTGGTAGCGGGTATCCAGTAAAAACAGTTTTACCTGTCGATCCCCTTCACCATAAACATAGGATGTGTAGATCCCCTGCTGTTTGCGTCGCTCGCTATCCAGGGGCTCTTGTAAAAAGTCCAGAAACATCTGCTGGCTGGGAACCTTGATCGGGTTTCTTTTTCCAGAGTTGTTGTCACCAAAATCGTGATCATCCCACAAGCCGATCACCGGGATCTTATCCCGCAGCCGCACGTAATCCGGATTTGAAAGCTGCTGATCGTACTTCTGTTGCATGACTGCCACATCATCCGTATCTGCATAGATCACATCCCCCACCCACAGAAACACATCCGGGTTATGCTGCTCGATAATCGGCCACATGGGTTGTTTCAGATGAGAATGGTTGCACGAGCCAAATGCCAGCGAAGTCAATTCCACAGCGTTAGCCGACACACTGCAAAAGCCGAAGCACAGTGCCAGGATTGACGAAAGTCGAATGATAGTTTTCTCCAGGGAGGAAATTGCCGAAGCATCAAGGATCAGGTGCCAGATTGAATAGTAATTTCATGCCACACAGATAAATTCAAGCCATCACAGCCGGCTACCGACTGATGACGCTGTAATTCAAAAAAGTTAAACTCAATAACTGTTTACACTGATGAATCAGCCACATGCCTACACCCACCATTGGAAAAACAGCTCCCGCTTTTGCCCTGCCCGCCACCGGTGATCAGAAAATCCGCCTCAGTGCACTGAAAGGTCAAAACGTTGTAGTGTACTTCTACCCGCGAGACGCGACTCCGGGTTGCACGACAGAAAGCCAGAACTTCAGAGACGCACACAAAGCGTTCGCCAAAGCCAATACCGTAATTCTTGGTATTTCGCAGGATCCGATGAAAAGCCACGAGAAATTCAAAGAGAAACAATCATTGAACTTCGAGTTGCTGAGCGATGAGTCTGGTGATGTCTGTCGAAAGTACGACGTGCTGAAAATGAAGAAGATGTACGGCAAGGAGTTTGAGGGTATCGAACGCTCAACCTTCCTGATTGACGCCACTGGCAAGCTACGCGAAGAGTGGAGAAAAGTGAAAGTACCCGGACATGTGGATGAAGTTCTAGCAGCAGCACAAGCGCTTTAACACATGCTCGATTTATCGCTACACGATCCACTGTGTCGCAGTTGCAGTGGTTACTAATCGTTCGACAAAATCACTCTTGCACCTCACGGACTGACATTAAAAAAACCATGGATGGCAGGCCTCGGTGGTGAGCACAGCGAATAAAACACTGGCTGAGCGAAGCGAACGGAAACAATTGCAGGTGCAGCAATAAAACCCCCAATCACCCGTTTGGCAAAACCCCGTCTATAAAAAAACGCTTGCACTCCAAAGCACTGGTCAGAATAACATCAGGTGTGGTAATTCCAAGATCCCATTGATCATCCACACCCCAGGTAACCGCTGCCGCTACTATTTTTTGTACAACACCATATTGAAGATCTATCGCACGATCTGACACAATACAAGCCTTCTGTTTTTCGATGCCTGTGAGTTGCTGGTGCCAGAACTTTGTTCTGCTTTCCATGGTATTCACAATACCGTGAAAATAGCGATGCAGGTTTTTTTCGCGTAACAGTGTGTCCGGATCAGGTATGTAGGAGCTGACACAATGCATCTGTGCACCGTTTCGATCAAGCAGATGCAGCAGTTCGTGGAGATCTTCGGACACCAGGGTTTTTACGAAACCGCGTTGCTCACAGACGTGATGATATTCGACCGCCAGATCAGCCGCCTGCGCAACACTACAGCCGGATAACCCTTGCAATAACTCATTAAGACTCACACCCCAGTGGTGGGTATAGTGCTCAGTAAATTGCTGCTCGGTGACTCCGCATCCGGCGTGCGACCTCAATGTACTCGCCAGACAATCTAAAATGTCTTCGCGCGCGTTAAGTAACGCGCCATCAAGATTAAAATAAAACTGATCCGGAACTGCAATTTTCCCTGCCACAGACAACACCCTGAACCTTAACACTCCTAGCTTTTAGTATACCTCAGGTTAAATGCTAGCGAGACCCACAGGCAAATCAGCGTGTAATTCTAATTTTTCATCAAATTATATTTCGCATTACCGACGATACTTGGCATTTAGAGTGAACTGCCTTTCAGCACTTCGGTCGAAAGGACCGTTAAAACTGCTGGAGTCTTTATGGAACACTGCCTTCGAAATATAGTAGCGCTGATGATCTTGCTGTTTTCAACTGCACAGGCAGCTGACTCTGGCAACCGCCCTCATCTTGATCAGGCTGCTTTACAGTCAGTAGTGGCACAGCCAGCCGTAGAAGGTACCG
>CALLLY010000294.1 GCA_938008205.1 uncultured Granulosicoccaceae bacterium | reverse complement strand
GGTACCAAAGGCAAACGCCAGACTCAACGCCACCCATGGAATTTCACCGAGGCTAACGGTCATGTACAGCACTGCAACACAGGCCAGTAATATTGCAATTAACTGTAGGCGGCTTAACGCTTCTTTTAAAATGACAACCGCTAGCAACACACTGATTAGCGGGTTGATAAAGTAACCCAGGCTACCCTCAAGCGCCATGGCATTGCCCACAGCCCATATATAAATCAGCCAGTTAATACTAAGAAACAACGCGCTGAGAAAGCAGCGCCAAAGATTAATACGATTACTCAGAATCTGTTGCCATGGATATGTGGCGGTTACCACACCATAGGTCAATAACAACACCAGCGACCACAGAATTCTATGCGCCAGAATCTCTGCGGCATTTACGTCGCGCAACCAGTAGAAATAGATTGGGAACACGCCCCACAGTGTGTAACTGGCCACGGCCATCCAGAAACCGGCGGACGTATCCCGGGTTGAAGGTGTATTAATAACAGATCCTGTTAAGCCCCGCTCAATGCAGGATCAAATAGATAGTTGAAGCAGTTTACCGGAGAAGTGTCTTACGTGAGATAAGCTTCCAGACATTGCCTGGAGTGTCCTTCGATTGGCTCGGGAAGTCGTGTTTTATTGTTAACCAGCACATGCGTGTATTGACCTCTGGCACAAGCGGTACGGGAATCGTTTGTGAACAGAGCAATTTCGTAGGTTACCGATGATTTGCCCAGTTTTGTCACTCTGATACCAGCGTGTACAACATCGGGAAATTTTATCTCTGCAAAGTACTGAGCGCCGGTTTCAACGACCAGAAAAACCTTTTCTGACTCCCCCATCACCAACATGCCTGCCTCGAGGTACCATCCGTTTATCGCTGTGTCGAAGTAGGAAAGGTACACCACATTATTTACGTGCCCGTATATATCAACATCGCCCCAGCGTGTATTGAGGGTTCGAAACAGCTTGTATTCGGACTTGTTGCTTGCGCTCAGCCTTGTCATTCGTATTCAGATTTAAATATTTGGGGGATCGTCGACCGGGTTAGGGCAATCAATTGCCGCCTGGGCTGTCACTGATAATTGTAAGTGTTACGGCACCAGGTGTCGGGTTCGGATTGGGATTCGGGTTAGTACCGCCACCGTCATCACTACCGCCACCTCCTGCTGCCAAAGCGCCGAGCAGCACCAGTGCCCCCAGACCGAAAAGCAGCCCGTTATTAGCAAAACCGCGCGACCCTCCGGAGGTAGACTGCGGAGATTCGGCGATAACCGGCGCCGTTGGCTGTTCGACAGGCGGCGTTACCCCTGTTTCCAGCGGCAATACAATTGGTGCATACGAAAAACCCCGATTAGTGACGTTGCCCGAAGAATCAACAGCCTCAATATAATACTGCAGCCCGGGATACTCGCTTTCGCTGGTCTCGATGGCGATCATATACTCACCAAGAGAATCGAGCAGTGGACGCATCGGGATTTGCTGGAAATTCGCTACCGCGCTCTGACGATAAAACAGCGTGACATCAACCACCTCAACATCGTCATACACACGTGCCAGAAAAGTCTGCAATTCACCCGCAACGCCCGGTGAGTCAGCCTGCCGATGAATGATTACCGGATCTTCGGTGTCCTGAATCTGAGCCATTGCAATACCGGAAAACACCTGCATAACCGCCAGCAAGGCAGCTACGACCAGCCCCAGCACCTGATGGAGAGGACTAACGACTGTATGTAATTTGCGCATTGAAGCACCTGATGGAGACTCTCACCTCGTAAGTGTGCCTCAATTAGCTCAGCGAAAAAACCGAGTGCACAGACTGTAACGACCCCGCAAGTACGAGGAATGTGAATGTTTCGGTCGCTAACCTGCCTGCAAAGCGCTAAATCAGTGATTTCAGATCGAATTCAGGATTTTGTGCTTCGGTCGGCGTTGGCGAAGCACCCGCACCGAGAAGTTTACGCGCCAGCATGTGATCGCGTGAAGCATTGACAGAATCCACCGCCATCAGAGTTTCACCACTGAAATGAAACACCGAAAAACTTCCAGTTGACGGATCTCCGCGGGTGACGTGATTATCAGTATCAAACGACAATCCAGCCATTTGCAAGCTGTTGTCGGCCTGATCTGACCAGAACCATGGCACCGCACGATAGGGCCTGGAGGGCTCGATATTATTTTCAGCAGCAGCAATGGTGGCCGCAATAGTGCGAGCCTGATCCGTAGCGTTTTGAACAGACTCAAGCCGAACTCGTCTGCCAGCAGCAAAGATGTTGGGGTGACTTGCACAATCCCCGGCTGCGAAGATAGAAGAATCCGAGGTCCGACAAAATTCATCGACTGAAATTCCGTTATCGCAATCAAGTCCGGCACCAGCGGCAAGCCCGGTATGTGGCTCGACACCAATGCCGATTAACACCAAATCCGCCGTAACGGTTTCGCCATTGCTTCTAACGACCCCGCCCACCGCACCGTTACTGCCGGCAACAATTTCACTGACACCCTCATTGAGGTGAATATCAATGCCTGCATGCCGATGGGTAGATTCAAACCAATGTGAGATCTGTGGCGCAACCGCTCTCCCCATAACACGATCTGCAGTGTCAAAAACAGTGACTTTGATATCCAACTGGTTTAACACGGCAGCGGCTTCCAGCCCGATAAATCCGGCACCAATAATCACAACGTTTTTGCAATCAGGTAAC
>CALLLY010000293.1 GCA_938008205.1 uncultured Granulosicoccaceae bacterium | reverse complement strand
CAGTTTAAATGGAAGACACTAATCCCGTTGATACAGTGGTCTGAAGGACTGCGCTCGTTGCCACTGACCATTTGCGGGGCACTTGTTTTCCTGTTTTCGACCGGCCACCTGATCCGACTGATCATGGGCCTGGACGAACGCCAGGACAGTATAGAATAAGAGACGAATATGGGACTTCTACTACTGTTAGGGGTATTTGCCCTTTGCGTTATCATCGGCCTGCCAGTTGCATTTGCTCTGGGCGTCGCTGCACTCGCCGCGTTTTTTCATGAAGGCTTGCCGCTCCTGATTGTTTTCCAGCGAATAGTCGCTGGCATCAATGTGTATTCACTGATGGCAATTCCGTTTTTTATCTTCGCCGGTGAATTGATGTTTCATGGCGGCATAGCGATGCGACTGGTGCGCTTTGCACAAAACGCTGTCGGCGCAGTGCGTGGCGGACTCGGTATTGTGAACGTATTTTCCTCTATGTTGTTCGGCGGCATTTCCGGCTCTGCTATCGCTGACATCTCGGCTCTGGGATCAATACTTGTTCCGGTCATGAAAGACAAAGGATACGATGCCGACTACGCCGTTAATGTCACGGTAACCTCTTCAATCGCGGGCATCATCATTCCGCCCAGCCACAACATGATTATCTTTGCACTGGCAACCGGTGGTGCAGTATCGATATCCAAACTCTTTCTGGCCGGCGTTGTGCCTGGTGTACTGATGTGTATTTGCCTTGCGGTTGCCGCCTATGTGGTCGCGGTGAAGCGCGGCTACGGTGCAGAGAAGTTCCCTGGCTGGACTGTTCTGGTACTGAGTTTTTTAAGCGCAATTCCCGGACTGCTGACCGCCGTCATTATTGTTGGCGGTGTCTTGTCCGGTGTTTTTACTGCAACAGAATCGGGTGCCTTCGGTGCCATGTATGCGTTTGTGGTCACCATTGTGGTGTATCGCAGTATTACGTGGACCAACTTCAAACTCGCCGTGGTCCAGGCAGTCCGCACGACTTCGATGGTCATGATTCTGATAGCCTGCGCCGGTGCCTTTGCTTATATGCTGACTTTTTTCCGTGTGCCAAACCTGACCATTGAATTCCTTACCGGATTAACCGACAACCCGATTTTGATTCTATTAATGATCAATGCCGTACTGCTACTTTTGGGTATGATTATGGACATGGCAGCCCTGATACTGATCTGCACACCAATCTTTTTACCGATCATGAATAATCTGGGTATAGATCCACTGCAATTCGGAATGATTCTGTTGGTCAATCTTGGGCTGGGCTTATGCACACCGCCTGTTGGTTCGTGTCTGTTTGTAGGTTGCGCAGTAGGCAAACTACCCATGGAAAAAGCCGTGCGAACAATATGGCCGTTCTATCTGGCAATTTTTGTCGCGCTGATGTTAATTACCTTTGTACCGGCAATTTCGTTAACCCTTCCGCGCATGTTGGGATAGCCTTACAGAGTAATTGGTAGGTTTTATTGCTGATATTCTGCCACCGCAATAACGCCGGACCATCTGACTGATAGAATCTAGTCTGGCATGCGAATAGGATCCTGCAGATTATGAAAACCACAGAGAGATTTTCTGATCGAGTCGCCAACTACCTAAGTTTCCGCCCCTCCTACCCCGCAGCACTGATTGATACGCTTACCAAAGAGTGTGCGCTTACTGAAGATTCAGTAATCGCAGACATTGGATCAGGTACCGGCAAACTCACTGAATTATTATTGGCTCGGGAGCTTAATGTTGTCGGTGTGGAACCGAATACAGAGATGCGGGAAGCCGCAGAACGGTTATTCCGCGATAACAAAAAGTTCACAAGTATTGCAGGTGAATCTACAACCACAGGCCTGGAGGCTCATTCAGTCGACCTAATCACTGCAGCCCAGGCCTTCCACTGGTTTGAGCCAGACAGTACAAAAAAGGAATTCCGAAGAATTTTAAAACCTGAAGGCCAGGTAGCGTTAATCTGGAACAAAAGAAATACAAGCACACCCTTTCAGCAACAATATCATGAGATGCTGAGTCACAATTGCCCAGAGTATCTCAAGGTAAATCATCACAACATCACAGACAGCACCCTGGAAGAATTTTTCTATCCCGGTGTTTTCCGACTGTCTACCTTTGAATATATGCAGCGGTTTGAAATGCAGGGTTTCTTAGGTCGAATGTGCTCGTCTTCTTATACCCCTAAAGCCGGCACCGCTGAATATAGTTCGCTCATAAAAGCCGCCGAGCAACTATTCAATGCGCATGAGAACGAAGGTGTCGTTGAGTTCGCCTATGAAACCCGGCTGTACCTTTCCAGTTTATAAATCCGGCGCCGGCTCGGTTAGCTCTATTTAGCAGGGGAAACTCTCACTCCCCAAAATCACAACGAACAAATTTTCAGGGAGCGAAGATTTTGTACAACAGTGTTGTACAGCATGTTGAATGCAATAGAGCTTATGCCAACCTACAAGAGTAGCCTCAACGTGGCGCAATAGCGCCTCTGACACCTACCACGTGAGAAGCACACTGATGCCCTGCCAGGAGACATTCCTCCTCAGAGGCACCTGATAGAAATGTGGCAAGGTAGGCACCGTTAAAACTATCTCCTGCTGCAGTAGTATCAATCACCTTCTCGGCTGGCCTAAATTGCGGCAGATTTTCTGCAGGAATCTGCGGGGAAACCGGCCCTCTGTGGCCACGCTTGATTGCGGTTGCCACCCTTTTACCGGAAGAAAATCGCTCAATAACCGCCATCTCAGACTTATCGTTAAACAAATCCATCTCATCATCTATGGAGGGCAATGCTATGTCTGCGAACTCCCACATTTCAGCGATAGTCTGTTGCGCCACCTCCTTACTTTCCCAAAGTTTCGGACGGTAGTTTGAATCGAAGGCGACAAGCGATTGTTTATGCGTGCTGCGTGTTTTTAAATAGTCGATTAAACGCCGCCGTGCGTTAGGTGACATGATTGCCAGAGAAATACCAGACAGATAAATAATTCTCGCATCGGGCAAGCTAACAGAGCTTTCCCCTGCTGAAAACATTTGCCGTGCTGCAGAACTGTTTCTCCAATAGTGAAAACTTCGCTCTCCGGCAGCATCAGTTGAAACGGAATAAATGCCGAGATTGCAGGCTTCATCTCGAACAATTTGTTTGGTACAAATCTGTTCATTCTCAAGACGTGATACAAACGCTTCGGATAACGGATCATAACCGACGCAGGTTACATAACCCACCGGGTCGGCATTGGAAACTTGACCATCAATCGACAACGCCCTTGTGCAGTATACAGCCGTATTATAAGAATCGCCTGCAAATCCAACATCGAAGCCACCGCTCGGCGTTTGCCGAAGCTCGGCCATCGCTTCTCCAATCGATAATAGGCTGTAGGTCATAGTTTTTTGTGACTAACGATTAGACAAGAACGGTCAGTTCTTCGAAACGGCTTTCTGGCGAAACCCGGCAGTATGTCTTACTACCCTTCTCGCTGCTAAACACTTATGCAGTGACGATTAGTGAACCGTCGTATATCAGCTGTATAACATACCGCCATTGATATCAAAATTTCCACCCGTCACAAACGCAGACTGATCGCTTGCAAGAAAATAAACCAGATTAGCCACATCATCCGGAACACCTTCTCGTTTAACCGGCGATGCATTGGCGACATGAGTTCGTACTTCTGGCTTGGTAAAAATATTATGAAAATCAGTATCGATCATTCCCGGGCAAATTCCGTTAACACGGATATCAGGCCCCAGTTCCTTGGCAAGGCCACGAGTCATTGTCATTACTGCACCTTTAGAAGTTGCATAAGGAATAGCACCCGGACCACCACCGTCACGACCGGCTTGTGAAGCGATGTTGACTATAGCGCCTTTTGACATATGTGGCAGGCATGCTTTTACCATTAAAAAGCTACTGGTGGTATTGAGCGCCATCACATGGTTCCAGTGGTCAAGATCCATCTCATTAATGGTTTTACGCTCCACCAGACCGCCTGAGTTGTTAACAAGAATATCAACACCGCCAAAAGCGTCGACCGTTGCCTTAACCAGCTTGTAGGCATCTGCAGGATCGGTAAGATCCGCCTGAACCGCAATTGCGTTGCCGCCATTGGCCTTAATTTCAGCCACGGTTTTTTCAGCACCGTCGCTACTCTGGTGATAACTGATTGCTACATTAGCGCCTTCAGCTGCCAGGCGCATGGCACTGGCTCGTCCGATATCGCGGCCGGCACCGGTCACAATCGCAGTCATTTTTTCTAAACTCATAACAGATCCTTACCTTGGTTTTTTTTGACGACAGTGGGTTCAGGTGCCCACATCAAATGTTTTCGGTACAACCACCTTAAAACTCCGGTCATCCGCATCGGTGAAATACAAATCACAGTCGTATCCCTGATCATCCAGGAAGCTGAATATCCGACGCGGTGAATTAACCGGGTACGGCACAATCAACGTCGCAATGCGATGTCGCACCGCTTTCGGGTACCGGGCTGTCAGGCACGTGCTTACGGGTAAGCCTTCGTAGTCCACCGGGTCAACATCAGGGAAATCGGTAACCTGGGAAAGCTGCGCGGCACCGGCCTCCGACCACAAAATCTGACCGTAAAACCCGGCTTTTTCACCAGTGTACCGAAATGTGGTGTCACCCAGGTTCATGGGAGAGTTAGTGTGAATTAGCCAGTCAATGGCAACCGGTGTGTCCGCATCTATAGCATCCACGATGACAAAGTAACTGTCATTCACGAAGTACACATCACGAAGCACGCTGCTCACTTCGGGCGTGAGTGATTGATAAGCCGCTGTTGCATCGCCCTGAATATAGATATGATCTTCACGCTGCTCGGCAGTCACAATATGCCCACAGGATCGCATTGCCAGTGCCTTGTCTTTTTCGGCATATTGGCCTTTGCCATCAATGAGAATTGCGTTTTTTGAGCGGGTTTGACGGCGCCACTTCTGATGCATCGTGCTGTTAAAAGCCACATAGTGCCCCGATTGTATCGCCAGGTCTTCGCCAAACCCTGCGAGACAAAAGGCATTTTGATCCCCGTGGCTGTGGCTGATAGATCCGTACCTGGATGATTTCATCACAAACTGCAGATGATTCTGCGGATCATCCATGCTCGTCTGTATTGCGACCCAACCCACCCCTTTAAACCAGCGCAAGGTATCGTCTTGCGCCGGGGGCTGCGCTTCGATGATTGGAAAATCTGTACGATAAGCCAGTTCATCAAAATTCAAATCCCACCAGCCGTAGTTATAGAAGGCCATCTCTGTACCGGGATCATTGCGTTTGATCTCATCGTAGTACCATTGATAAGCGCCATTACCGGTGACTCCGGCAAACTGACGCAGGTTGTAGCCGATTTTCAGTGACGGCAAGTCACCCATGGTGCTGTCATCACCAAAGGTTGCACGTCGAGTATCCGGTGCTTTGGTGTAAAGTGGAAAGTCACCGGTGTGCTGGAAAAACGGACGTTGATATAAATCGATGCCGGTATAACCATTAAGCAGATTGACGGCATCGATCAGGTACGCCATACCAGTCATCCAGTAATGCGGCCCCTCAGCCCAGCCACCCTGCGCATCTCCCCACGGAGAATACACCGTTGATAAAAATTCAATCGCATAGTTAAGCCAGCCTTCCGCCTCAGGCTCATCATCGAGCAGTGCAATAGAGGCTGGTATTAAAACTGCGGATACCGCTCTTACGGCATGGCTGTCGAAGGGAAATAACTGAATGTTCGCATGCTTAATAATGTGATCAGCGGTTTCTCTGGTGCGAATCAGTAACGCGGTACGTACCTGATCACGTTGTTCAGGTGATAATTCATCGTAGAGCCAGTCGTAACCCCAGGCCAGCGCACCATTAACCCGGAAAGCCCATTCATCCGTGTAACTGCGAGAGGTTGTGCCCGACGGTTCCCACGAGGCGGCTTCCAGCAGCCAGTCTTTTGCACGGCTTGTTAATTGTGCATCTTCGGTGATCCGGCCGCCAACGGCGAGATGCCTGATAGCATAGATCAGCTCCTGCAGATCGATATAGGTTTGTCTCCAGACGCTGGCCACTCTTTTATGATCAGGATAGCCCGCGGGTTCTTTCATCACCTCCCGGTCCATCCAGGGACGAACTGACTTACTATAAAAAACATCCCAGGTGCAATGCGCAGGGTCCTGTGCCAGATTCTTTTTGAACGTAGCTATACGATCTTTGTTCAACCATAAACGCGGATGATCTTTATTTGAATTGGTAAAGCGCTGCGCGCGCGACGGCAGTGGCGTCTGCGCTAAATCGGCATTTATTGAAAAGCTGCGATCCGAACTCCAATTGCTGACAGGCTTGCCAGTATCCGCAGACCACACAGCATAGGACCACACGTAGTCTCCCGCTGCGAACGTAGTATCGGGGGTGAAAAAATTCAGTGATATGCCTTCAAACACCCACGTGTCAGCAGAGTTGTAATTAGCATCTTTAGAAACCCTGAGCACATAGAGCGCACTTTCTTCAAGTGTTGGCAGCCAGGTAAAGCGCGGCGGGTTTTCAGTAATCAGTGTGTCAGATACAGGAGAATACTGGATAGTCAGCCGGCCTGCGGTCGGTTCATCGAGTATTTGTTGGGCGTTGTGACTGTTATTGCCGCTTGGCATATCGGACTGTGTTCTTTTTGGTTACAAAATGAAAGAGGAGCAGCCTGATGCTGCTCCTCGTGGTGGTACTACTTGCCGTATTGACGCTTATAGGCTGAATTCATGACATCGAGTACCTGACTCAATCCCTGTTTTTCCAGCTGGGCTGTGTACTCATCCCACTCGGCTTCTACATCACCGTTGCCAAGTATCCAGGCCTGCTGGCGTTCAAGCATGTAGTCACGAATCGACCCCCAATAGCGATCATAGACTTTCTGTTCATCGGCATTAAAAGCAACACCGAGAAACTGATCGATAAGGTAATCACCTTCGTCATACAGTGCGATGCCTTCCAGAGCAAACTCATTCGACCACTGGATTTCATAGCCGTAGTCCTGGAAGTAACCACGACCCTGAAGTTGCGAACCCACCTGATACAGTGAACGGTTAACCGGACCCGCATCGAGGAATTCCTGTTTGAAAATTGCCTTGCCATCGACCATATCGTAGTGCATGCCTTCTACACCAAAGTTGGCAAGACGACGTCCCTCTTCGGTAAACCAGAAATCAAAGTACTTGATGGTTTCAACCGGGTGCTCGTTAGTATGACCAATAGCCCAGCCGTCCGGCTTAATCGGAATACGACGATGTTCCTCGACTCTCTTTCCGCTGGGTGATGCAGGTGGCGCCATGGCTTTGAATTCAAAACCTTCGATATCCGCAGACAGCTTGTTGTATCCAGAGGTGGATGCAAACCAGTCATGCGTTGAACCACCAAGATTTTCACTTAACAGGAAGTCACGAGCTGAACTACCGCGAGTAAAGATTTCCGCATCAATCAGTCCTTCTTTATACCAACGTGCGAGATTCTTGATGCCTTCGCGATAACCTTCACCGGCATAAGGATGTTGAATCTTACCGTCTTCGACCATGAAGTCATGATAGGTATCAGACCCCGAAGACCGACCGTCCCACAGTGTTACCAGACGAATAAGCTCAGGCCACTGACGCGCAAAGTATGGCACTTCATCTGCTTCACCATTGCCGTTTGGATCCTGGGTTTTAAAAGCACGCAGTACTTTTTCGTAGTCTTCCACTGTTTCCGGCATATCAAGCCCAAGCTTGTTCAACCAGTCTGTACGAATCCAGTAGGCTCTGCCGTACTTGCCATCAGGCAGATAAGGGATGTAATACATATTCCCGTCAGCTGCAGAGATTGCCGCGGCAATTTCCGGTTTCTCGGCAAAGAATTTTTTCAGGTTTGGTGCATGCTCGTCTATAAGATCGTTCAGCGGCAGAAACGCACCTTCCGGCCCGTACTGGTTGACGAAATCTTTAATACGGCTTGATCCGACAATGTCAGGGATATTACCGGACGCAAGCATCAGGTTTAACGCCTCGGTCTTACCGGTATTCTCACTGTCGGTTTTCATGTTCGCACCGACTGTCACATCTTTAAGATGCACGTTGGTCAATTTACGCGCCGTTTGTTCCACCGGCCAGCTCTCTTCATAAACCGGATAAGCGCGGTGGTTCATCTGGATGGTCAGTTCAAGCGGATCACCTTCGACAATCTGTAAATGACCGTCCGCAACAACTGGTGTCGTTGACACCATTGCTGCTGCGATGGCGGTTGTCAGTAAAAGTTTTCGCATAAGCCCCTCTTTTGTTTACTTTGGTTGATTACTCTTTGACACCTCCGAGAAGAATTCCCTTCTCGAAGTACTTTTGAATCCATGGGTAGACCAGCAATACTGGAATGATCGAACAGACAATAATCGCTGCGGTTACTGTTTCCGCGCTATAGGCGGCATCCAGTTGTGTCATCGCAAATTCGTCATCATCGCTGAGGTTTGCAATGGTATGTCGCAAAAACACCTGCAGCGGTATTTTTTCCTGGCTTTGCAGTAACACCATGGCCCAGAAAAACCCGTTCCAGCGTGCAACAATGCAAAACAACGTTATGGTTGCAATAGCAGGCTTGGACAACGGTATAAATACCTTCCATAACACCTGAAAATCATTCGCTCCGTCCATGCGTGCAGCCTCCGCGAAGCTTTGTGGAATAGCCTCAAAGAAGTTACGCAGCAATATAATGTTAAAAGCATTGATTGCG
Organism: uncultured Granulosicoccaceae bacterium; assembly: GCA_938008205.1. Lineage (GTDB taxonomy): Bacteria > Pseudomonadota > Gammaproteobacteria > Granulosicoccales > Granulosicoccaceae. The sequence goes on along the minus strand of CALLLY010000293.1, from coordinate 873 downwards.
AACGCGAGGATAATGCCGAACATGCTATCGAGCAGATTCAAATCACGCATGTTCAGGTAAAACGGAATTAACCCTGCGTTGAACCACATCGTAAATGCGATAAACAGGTTAAAGAAACGCCGCCCGATTAGTTGCGGTCGGGATAACGCATAGGCAGCCGGGATAATGAACAACAGGCTAAGTAATGTCCCGCCGATGGTATAAATAAACGTGTTTCTGTATGAGATCCAGAAATCACGGTCGACGAGGATATACTTATACGCTTCAAACGTCGTATCGATCGGGGTTAGCACCACTTTCCCGGCCTGCGCTGCAAAACCGGAGCTGAAAGATACAGCAGCGATATAAATAAACGGATACAGTGTTGCAACCGTAAACATGCCGATCAACACCGACACCATGATGGCGAAAAACTTGTCCCCGCGGGAGTAGAGATTCCAGTTCGTCATTAAAGTATCCCTACCATAACGATGTCCGCGAGTAGCGCCTCGACATGGTATTCGCAAACATCACCAGTACAAAAGCGACAACCGCGTTGAACAATCCGGCAGCCGCTGCGAAGTCGTACTGCCCGCTTTGCAGCCCCTGACGATAAACAAAGGTGTTAACAACATCAGCTGTAGAGTAAGTGGCAGGTTGATACAGTAGAATAATTAACTCAAAGGAGACTTCCATTATATTGCCGATGCGTATTATCAACATAATGATAATCGTCGGCAGAATGGACGGCAGTGTTATCCGCCACATCATTTGCCAGCGACTGGCGCCGTCTACAACAGCACTTTCATAAAGTGACGGGCTCACTCCTGCGATTGCCGCAAGGAATACTATTGAACCAAAACCCGCCTCCTGCCAGATGCCCGTGCCGACAAA
>CALLLY010000292.1 GCA_938008205.1 uncultured Granulosicoccaceae bacterium | reverse complement strand
TGCCGTAGAGCCACTCATGACAGGTATCGCCAGTCGAAGCGCTTCGGTTCAAGCGCAACAAAAGAATCTTGCATGGATGCAGCAGCAGTCTGCCATTGTTAAACGCAGTGGCGGTGGTAGTGGTGGTGCAGCGACGACACGAGTACCCATGCCTCAAGCTCCCTATCTGTTGCTCGATGGTGCTATCAAGGCAAAAAATATCGCAGAACCTGAACGAGTCACTCCGGATGGCAGTCAGGGTGCCAGAGCACAGATATCGGATGTCGAGTTCGACAAACTGCTCGAGGTTCTGGGTGGGCTTGACGCCAAGTATGGTTTGGCAATTACCACGATGAATGTGAGTAAAGAGAAAGAGGGCCTGGTCAATGCCAGATTCAGTCTGGAGGTTGGCCAATGAGAATAATTGGTTACTTATTTCTGTTTCTAATCGCCTTTGCTGTCACAGTTGTTTGGAAGTTTCCAGCGGCAGGTGTGTTACCGCATATCAGTACAAACCCGGTCACCGTAGCAGGCGTCTCTGGCAGTATCTGGAAAGGTACCGCCGAACAGGTTCAGCCACCGAATCCGGCGCTGGTTGCCAGCAATGTTAAGTGGCGTTTTATGCCTGCTGCGCTGATGTCCGGCAATACAGCGGCTAATCTGGACTTCGAAGTGTTAGGCGGCTCCGGAAGTGGCCATGTTTCCAGAAGCATCACCTCCGGCGATGTTTCAGTAACTGATGGCAGTTTCCGTATGCCCGCGGTTAATCTAGGGCAGTTTCTACCACTTCCCATTGTTGATTTTGGTGGCAACCTGATCGCCGATATAGAAACGCTTGATCTGGAAAACAATCTGCTAAAAACCGCTCGCGGTACAGTGGTGTGGCGCAATGCGCTGGTGACTGGTGGCCTGCAGGCTGAATTAGGGCAGGTTGTACTGGATGTTGAACCGCAACCCATTGATGGTCGCCCTGCGCATGTCGCCAAAATTTCCAACAAAGATGGAGATCTGGAACTTAACGGTGAATTGCAAATTGATATCAACGGAAACTACCGAGCTGATATCCGGTTGAAACCAACGGCATCTGCAAACCAGGGTCTCACCGGTGCATTGGGTTCCCTTGGCCCTATTGCCAAACGTGAGTCAGATGGCAGTTATCGCATACGCAACAATGGAAACATCAGAAACTTGATGTAAGTCTGTTTGTATCATTGCAGATGACGGTTGTTTACACTCCGGTTGGCATTCAACGTGTAAATTGTTCCGTGCCTGATTTGGCAGGAAAACAAAGCGGTGTGCACTTTAGTTCTAGCGATGAATTTACCGGCTGAAAACAATAATAATAGTCCGACGTTTGAATCGACGCTGGAGCCCGTCGTACGAATTGCACGAGCGGCCGGCAACAAGATACTCGAGTACTATGAGTCCGAGCTGAGCGTTGTTGCCAAAGACGATGACACACCGCTGACCGAAGCGGATCTGGCTGCTAATCAGATCATCATTGATCAGCTTCGAGCCATCACGCCTGACATCCCCATTCTCACCGAAGAGTCTTGTGGTATCCCTTTTATTGAACGAAACGAGTGGGATACCTACTGGCTGGTTGATCCACTGGACGGCACCCGTGAGTTTATCAAACGCAATGGTGAATTCAGCGTTAATATCGCACTCATACAGCAAGGCAGCCCGGTGCTTGGTGTGGTGCACGCACCGGTATTGGAAGTGACTTACTGGGCTTGCATTGGCGGCGGTGCATGGAAGCAACAGGCCAATGAAGCTCCGCAGTCAATAAAGGTGCGTACCGCACCTGACAATGAAATCACCGTAGCCAAAAGCAGGGCGCCACTGAACGGTGGATTGCTCAATTGTTTTTTGAACAAGCTTGGTCAATATAATGTGGTGTCGATGGGCAGCGCACTGAAATCGTGCCTGGTAGCAGAGGGGCGTGCAGACTTGTATGCGAAGCTTGGACCTACCAGCGAATGGGATACCGGTGCTGCACAATGTATTGTTGAGCAGGCAGGCGGACACGTTACCGATACCCGCATGCAAGATCTCCGATACAATACCCGTGAATCATTGTTGAACCCGCACTTTTTTGTGTTTGGCGCTGGTAACCGCAACTGGGCAGACTATCTGGACCATGAAGCCCGGGAACTTTAGCCAGTTGTGAAAGTTGGCTGCCGGTGAACCAGCACTATTTGAGACGGTATGAGTAAACAAAAATTTCTGACTCCACGGGATGCGGAGGATGCGTTTTACCAGGCAATCGAAAACGCTGATTTGGGTTCTATGATGGCAATCTGGTCTGATGATGACGCGACTGTCTGTATTCACCCCGGTGCACCAAGGCTTGAGGGCAGAGCTGAAATCCGCGACAGCTGGCAGGAAATCTTCGAGGCCGGGCCCTCTATGGTGTTTGCGATCAGTGATGAAAGAATCACTCAGGATGATCACCTCGCCGTGCATCTGGTGCGCGAGGAGATCACCATCGACGGGGAGCTTGTCAGTGTAATGCTCACCACCAATATCTATCACCGAACCGGCGACAGCTGGCGAATGATGCTGCACCATTCATCGCCTGAACCAGAGCCTCTGTTGGAAGAATTTGCGCTCCACGATGATGAGCCGGTGGTTTTGCATTAGTGTGTTTTACTCGCAGGCCTGCTTAACAGTTTCCTGTCAATATTTAAGTGATTCACAAAATTAACAAAATATTCCGGATTGCTCAGTAGATTAATTCTAGATAACTGTTGTAAGTAATTATTTTTATTGCTTGTTTGTATATCTCGCTACTGCATCAGACCGCTCTATCAATGTTATCTTCACAGCTTGTAAAGTTTCGGTTAGTTCGACGACAGCCTGTACCCGAATGGGGTCTAATCGCTGCCGAGTTAACGAATTATAAGCTTGAGGACTACCATGAGAACTATTCCACTAACGTTATCTGCCGCGGTTACCGCTGCGTTGATGAGCTCGCCGTTATCGGCTGCACCCAATAACGCGCCTTCTTACAATCCAGGCGCTAGCCCCACCAGCACACCGTGTGACGGGCTGGTCAGCTTCCCCGAGTGGGCCCAGAATGTCACCGACGGAGACGGTGAAACATCCGGTCTTCGTTTTCTTATGACCGGTATCAGTAACCCTGATATGTTCAGCGAATTTCCGTTTGTAAGCTGGCCTTCCTTAACTCTCACCTATCGCTTGAAGCCGGGTACCGAAGCCGGTGCTGTGTCGAGTGTGACAGCCGTGCTTATAGATACCTCCGGTACCGGACAGGGCGGTGAAGACACTTCTGCTCCACAGACCTGGACAATCACCGCCGGTGACGGATGTACTGACGCTGACCTCGACGGCATTGCTGATGAAATTGATCCTGTGATTTCTCCGCTGGTCGATACTGACGGTGATGGCATCTACGACGTTCTGGATGATGATGATGACAACGACGGTATTCTCGACGTAGATGAGGGTAACGGTGTCATCGACACAGATGGTGACGGCATTCCTGACTCTCTCGATAATGATTCTGATGCCGATAATATTCCGGATGCTGAAGAAACCGGCGATACTGACGGTGACGGAATCGGGGATTCACAAGAGCCGAGCGACACTGATGTCACCACTGACACCGATGGCGATGGCCTCACCGACGACGTCGACATGGACGACGATAACGATGGTCTTTCTGATGAAGAAGAGGGCAATGGCACACTGGACACCGATGGGGACGGCATTCCTGATTCCCGCGATCCTGACTCAAACAACGATGGTATCGGTGATGACGGCAATGCCATCGAAGATCAGCCGATCGTCAATCCACAATCTGGCGATGACGACTCAGTGATTGAGACTGGGCTTAGCGGGGGCGGTTGTGCACTGAACGCTGGTAGTGCTTTCGATCCTATCCTGCTGATGACTGGATTGCTGGCCCTGGTCGGATTACAGCGTCGCCGTCTGTTTAAATAAACCTAACTATTTATGAACAACCGAAAAACCTCTTGTATCGTGTTATCGCTGGCGGCACTTGCTGCCAGCGCTACCTCTCTGTCAGACGACTCTCGCTTCTATGGCGGTGTTGGTTTGCTGGGATCGAACCTTGAACCCAGAGTGAACAACACTGCCTTCAGCGTGACGGAAACGACGAGTGCCGGTGCAAGAGTGTTTGCCGGTGTTGATTTAAGCAAACGAATATCGTTCGAAGGGTACTACTCACATCTGGGAGCTGCTGAACTCAGTAACCAGGTGATCACCGGTGAAATTGACTATCAGGCAGCAGGTTTGTCCGGTTTGGTTTATTTGTACGGCAGCCGCAGTCTGGTGGATCGTGAAGGATTTCTATTGTTCGCCAGAGCCGGGATCGGGTTGCTGGAAAACTCCAGCACAAATGGCATTCAGTTCAAGCGACTAAACAATGAACATCTGGCTGCAGGCCTGGGTGTGGAATACGGATTTAGAAACGGCTTTGGCCTCCGTGCAGAGTTTCTAAACCACGATGCTGACGCACAGGATATTAGCTTTAGTCTGGTTAAGCGGTTTGGTGGCAGCGGTACCAGCGCGATTATGCCAAAAGAGCCTGAGCCTGAATCTGAGCCAGTGAAGGAGTCCCAGTCTGCAGAGACCACTGCGGAAATCACACAACCAGCAGAACCCGAGGTTGAAGCGTCACCACCTCCGCCACCCCCGCCACCCCCGCCGCCAGAGCCGTTAGACAGCGACGGTGACGGTGTACTTGATGACAGCGATCTTTGTGTAGATACCGCTGCTGGTGCGGTGGTAGCTGACAACGGTTGTGTGTCATCTGGTGTGTTGCAGGGAGTTAATTTTGAAACTGGCTCAGCAGCTTTATCAGATCAGGCTGTCGGTACGCTTGATCTAGTGATTGCAGAACTCAGAGCCAATCCGGGTTTGCAGATTTCAGTACAGTCCCATACGGACAATCAGGGCAGCGCCGCCAATAACATGGAGCTCTCACGGCAGCGTGCGGTCACCGTGGTCAGATATTTAGCAGACGTAGGTGGTATTGAGTTAGCCCGGATGTCCGCCGTTGGATTCGGAGAGAGCGAGCCTTTGCAAAGCAATAAAACTGCACAGGGTCGGGCAGCAAATCGGCGCGTGGAAATCGAAGTCACCGCGCAGTAACACCGCACGCCGTGACCACTATCGTGGCCACGCTCGGGTGCTTTGAAGATTACCAGTTTTTGAATATTCAGCAGCCATCTATAAATGGTGGCTAGAATCTGCCGTTAATCCGCGTTAACTATCGTGTTCTCACGTTCGCGAACTATCGGAAGATCCTAATGAATTTAACCACTCGGAAACTGTCACTGATCTGCGCTTGTGCGTTTGCTGTCAGTGGTTGTGCAACTAACGATTCCCTCACGCGCGGCCAGGCAGGTGCGGCGGTTGGTGCGGTCGCTGGCGCCGTTCTCGGACACCAGATGGATGGCGACAAAGGTCGCTACGTAGGCGCCGTGGTCGGTGCCATTGCCGGTAATGCCGTTGGCCGCTATATGGATGATCAGCAGCAGGCGCTGGAAAGAGAGTTAAGCCAGGAACAGGCAGCCGATGAAATAAGGATTTCCAGGCTTGCTGATAACTCGCTGAAGCTTAATTTAAGCAGCGAGGTATCATTTGATTTTGACAGCACCATGGTGAAAGTCGATTTCCGTGAAAGCCTGAATAAAGTTGCCAGTGTGCTGTCTGACTATCCGGGTACGGCGGTTCACATTGTTGGTCACACAGACAGTGTTGGCAGCGAAGTTTATAACCAGCAGCTCTCTATGCGTCGTGCATCCAGTGTGAAAAATTATTTGGTCAACAAGGGTGTTGGTGCGCGTCGAACCCGTACCCAGGGTTTCGGTGAAACTACGCCGATTGCTAACAATGCCACTGAGTACGGCAGAGAGCGAAATCGGCGGGTAGAAATCTACCTGAAGCCTATTGTTGAGGGCAGCGAGGCAGAGGCTTTCCGTTCACCGGTTTAACACTGATTTGTGCGAGGACACGGGTCCTCGCACGGTCAGTCTATAGCGGCCACACAACTAGCAACATCGGTACAGCGAGCGCGATAATCAGTATCTCCAGTGGCAGCCCCATGCGCCAGTAATCGCCAAACTGATATCCGCCCGGGCCCATGACCAGCGTGTTCGACTGATGTCCGATTGGCGTGAGAAAGGCGCAGGACGCCCCGACAGCGACAGCCATTAGAAACGCGTCGCTGCTCACTCCCAGAGAACCGGCAATAGATACGCCTATCGGCGCCATGACTAATGCGGTTGCAGCGTTGTTGATAATGTCGGATAAAAACATCGTTACCACCAGCACCAACGCTAATAATGCAGCGGCTGGCAAACCTGCGGTAATGGTTAAAATTCCATTGGCCATCCAGTCCGTGGTACCGGTACTTTCCAGCGCACGTCCGACCGGTATCATCGCGCCCAGTAACACAATCACCGGCCAGTCGACTTCATCGTATATTTCACGCACTGAGATTACGTTCATTAGTATAAAAATACCTATCGCAATCAGAAATGCGATTGGCAGAGTGACTACTCCTGCAACTCCCAGCGCTATAGCGCCGGCAAAAACAAGCAGAGCCGGTATCACCTTGCGTTGCCTGTTGAGTGACAGTGGTCGTTTGGCCAGAGGCCAGAGACCCAGATCGTGAAAACGCTGATCGATGGTGTCGGCATCTCCGAACAGCAACAGCACATCACCCGCTTTAAAACGCTGACGTTTGAGCCTGGTGGTAATTGCCTCGCCGTTTCTGGCGATACCCACCAGTGCGAGTGTGCGCTGTGCGTGAACACGAATATATTCGATGCTGCGGTCCACCAGCGGCGAAGACTGTCCAATCACACCCTCGAGCATGATTTCTTTGTCTGACTGTGGCTGGATAAAATTACCTGACGCGCTGGTTAACAGAATAAGTCCGTTTTCTTCGACCAGTGTTTGCAGGTGTGACGGATCTCCCTGAACCAGTAAAATATCACCCACAGCCAGTCTGTACTCTCCAGGTACAGGGCGCGCAAATCCGTTTTTCTGAGCCATACCCACAACGTCTACCTGATCAGTATTCAGTACTTCGATATCAGTTATCAACTCATCAACCAGTGGGGATTCAGCGCCGATTTCAATTTCAGTCAGGTAGTGTGAAATTTCAAATAGCGCTTTTGAACCGTCTTTACTGCTGCGATCTGACGGAATGAGCCGCCACCCGATCAACGTGATAAAAGCTAATCCAACAGTTGCGACAACCAGACCGACGGCGCTGAAGTCGAACATGGAAAAGGCTTCTCCACCATTTATCTCTGCACGATAGCTCGCAATAATAATATTTGGCGGTGTACCGATTAGTGTGGTCATTCCGCCCAGGATGCTGCCAAATGCCAGCGGCATGAGTACCAGTGCCGGTGATCGACCAGCCTGATTGGCAGTGGCAATAGCGACCGGCAGCATGAGTGCCAATGCACCAACATTGTTCATAAAGGCTGATGCCACAGTAACCACTACGGTAAGTGAAGCGATATGGATATAGATGTTGCCGGTGAAGGGAGTCAGGTAAGAAGCGATCACATTAACCACGCCGGCATTTTTCAACGCATGGCTGATAATCAGTACTGCTGCTACGGTGATAACGGCCGCATGGCCAAAACCGGTGAATGCCTGTTCAGTTGGCACCACGCCCGCGACCACTCCCAGTACCAGACAGAACATAGCCACGATATCGTGCCGGTACTTACCCCAGGCAAACAGTACGAGCGTTATGCCGAGAATACAGCTGATGGTTATCTGTTCAATTGTCATATCGGGTACTGTTACAAGTAGGGTAAATCCGGCTGGCTCGCTGTTACTTCAACACGCGAGCTGCAAACAAGCGTTTGCAGATTATATAGCAGCAGTCGACTTTGAACAGCGCGTGGAATCAAGCTCCTTAGCGCTCAGCTCATGATGTAGCCTTCGAGGTGCGCGATGGTGTCAGATTGATCCGCAATGATTGCGCGTACCAGATCACCGATTGATAAAACACCGGTAACAATGCCGTTATCAGTAACGGGTAGATGGCGAATTTTGTGTTGGGTCATGAGAGCCATACAGTTGTCTATAGACTCTCCAGGAGAGACTGTAACAACGTTGTTGCTCATGATTTCGCTAATACGGGTGCTATGGGATTCTTTGCCTTGTAGAATGACTTTTCTGGCGTAATCCCTTTCGGAAATTATCCCGACAAGTTGGTTGTCGTTGGTGACCAGCAGCGCACCAATTTCTTTTTCGCCCATTAGCTTGATGGCGTCGAGTACCGAGTGATCTGGCGATATCGTCCAGACCGCGGAATCCTTCGCGGCCAGAAGTTGTGTTGCAGTTTTCATTTCAGCCTCCAGACAAAGCGTGCATCGAAATTACTGTGCAAAACTACTGGTTTTAAGGTACGCCTTTTTTTATTAGCTCGCAAGCGTCCGGCATGCCCTACAGATTCTTAAGGGCCTGATTTATATCCCAGATAATATCGTCTTTGTGTTCAACTCCAATTGACAGTCGAATCATATCGGGCGTCACCCCTGCTGCCAGTTGTTCGGCTTCATTGAGCTGCCTGTGGGTAGTAGAGGCCGGGTGGACTACCAGCGTTTTAGCGTCCCCAATGTTCGCAACGTGACTGATAAACTGAATGTGATCGAGAAATTTAATGCCACTTTCAAGTCCTCCCTTGATACCGAAAGACATCAGTGAACTGGCGCCTTTGGGCAGGTATTTTTTTACAAGAGGCTGGTAGCGATTATCGGACAAGCCAGGGTAGTTCACCCATTCGACTTTTGGGTGTGTTTGTAGAAACGTGGCGATCGCCATAGCGTTTTCACAATGACGTTCCATTCTCAAGTGCAGTGTTTCAAGTCCTTGCATAAAGGTAAAGGCATTGAACGGGCTCATTGCCGGCCCGAGAGTTCGCAGGTATTCCATGCGAGCTTTGGTAATAAAAGCAAAGTCACCGAAAGTCTCGAAAAATTTTACGCCATGATAGCCGTCAGACGGTTCACACATTTCCGGGAACTTGCCATTGTTCCAGGGAAATTTCCCTGATTCTACAATCACTCCTCCCATTGAAGTGCCGTGACCTCCAATGAACTTTGTCGCCGAGTGGATCACGATATCTGCACCGTGTGCAAATGGCTTACACAATATAGGGGAAGCGACCGTATTATCGACCACCAATGGAATGCCGACGTTGTGAGCGATAGCAGCCACCTTTTCTATATCGAGCACATTGAGATTCGGGTTGCCAATAGTTTCTGCATAGATTAATCGGGTTTTTTCAGTAATTGCTTTGGCAAAGTTTTCCGGGTTATCTGAATCTACAAAGGTTGTAGCGATACCCAGCTTGCGGAAGTTGACGTCCAACTGGGAAAAACTACCGCCATACAAGGTGCTTGCAGCGACGATCTCATCGCCGTGATTACATAGTGTCAGCAATGCGATCATTTGTGCGGACATGCCACTTGATACTGCCAACGCTGCACGACCACCTTCCAGTGCTGCCACGCGTTCTTCAAAAGCCGAGCAGGTCGGGTTGCTCAACCGCGAATAGACGTTGCCAAAAGTCTGTAAATCAAAAAGACTGGCAGCGTGTTCCGCATCGTCAAATATGTAGGAAGTGGTTTGATAGATCGGCAGTGCACGAGAACCGGTTGCAGCGTCGGGGACCTGGCCTGCGTGCAGGCAGAGTGTTTCATCTGCAAAAATTCGATCGGTCATTTGTGTTGTCTTACCCTGGCGTTGTAGAGGCTTACAGTTATTTTGAAACGCGGCGGGATGATATAACGCCGGTGTTTACTCCAGCGTAATTGAGACCGCCAAACAACCTGCCATGCTCAATTTTTACGCACCGGTCGGATACCACATCAAGACCGGCTTCCCGGGCCTTTTGCTCCGCCTGTGGATGTGTGATGCCTAATTGCAGCCATAGACAATGGGCCCCCGCTTCAATTGCCTGCTCTGTCAGTGCTGGGATTTCATCAGGTTTGCGAAAACAATCAACAATGTCAATCTGAACCGGAATATCAGGAATTGATGGATAGCACTTCTCACCGAGCACTTCGTCATATCTCGGGTTTACCGGCACGATTGTATAGCCGTAGTGTTGCATATATTTCGCGGCGAAATAGCTGGGCCGGTGTGGAGAGTTTGATAAACCGACCATAGCAATTGTTTTGTATTGGCGTAAAATCCTATGCAGTGTTGCGGTGGTGGTGTCGTCGGACATGGCATTGTTCAGTGGGTTAGGGTAGTCCCAATCATAACGCAATCAGTGCAGGGTGTGGTTAAAGGTTAGATGGCGATGGCAGATATACTACAGTTCAAGAAACCGAAAGTGAGCAGCAAGGGGAAAACGCTGTGTGCCAACAACCATCATAAGTGGTCTGTGGATACCACCGGAAAATTCGATGTAAAAAAAGGCCGGTTGGTGACGGTGTATGTTTGTTCGCGGTGTGGTAAGAAGAAGATCACAAGCCATTAGTGATCAAACTGACAAGCGTGGCTTGTCAGTGAGAGCATGCTACGCGAGTGCGGCCTTGCGGTGCCGGGCGACTACTTCGTCAAAACAACAAGATTTAGTTTTCTACAAACACGCAGTTGCGACCGTTTTGGATGGCAGCATTGAGTTCATCCTGAGCATTGGCGATCATCGACAGCAGGCTGTCGTCAGCCTGGGTGCTGACACCAATTGATACACTCGTGGTGATCTGTTGAGAGCCGCAATCTACCGCAGACTTTGCCAGCTTCTGTCTCACGCGTTCAAATACCATTTTCGCATTGTGGCTGCCGACGTTGGTGGCCAGGCACACAAATGTACCAGCACTGTAACGCGCAAGTATGTCATTTTTCCTGAACTCTGCTGTCAGCAGAGCGGCTGCAGATTTAAGTACGTCATTGCTCAGTTCTATGCCGAAATTGGTAGTCAGCTCGTCGAGGTTATCTATTTCAATAACTGCAACTGCCAGCAGGCTGTCGCCACGTTGAGCACCGGCGAACAGCTTTTCACCGATGTCGAACAGATAGTCTCTGTTGTAAATACCGGTTAACAGATCTCGTGTCGCAGAGTATTTAATCTCCCTGACTCGTTCGATTGATTCAACACACTGCTGTACCCGATAGTAGAACTCGTCAGTTTGATGTTGTTTGTAGATTACATCTGTTGCACCCGCCCGCAGCATGCGTGCGCTTGATGTTGCGTTGTGTTCATCACTGACTACAGCAATGGACAGATCTTCGCGCCGGTAGTGTTGTCGCAGTCCGTTAATCAACGATAGTTCATCCGCTTCAATGGCATGGTAGTCAATAAGTACCAACGTTGTATCACTATGGTTTTCCAACTGACGTCTGATATCTGTTTCGCTTCTAACATCCACAACACTGTATCGGTGAATATCTAATAACTGGCGAATGCTTTTACGATTGAAATCGTTATTGCTGTAAAAAATGATTTTGCGACGATGATTGAGTAGCGTGCGTTCGACTATATCTGCAAGTAGATTGATGTCTTCATCAGTTCTTTTTAGAACACAATCGATGACATGCTTGTCCTGCAATCTGGTCACTACGCTTTCGGTGACCATGGAAGACAACGCGATGGTCGGGATATTGTTTTTTGTCAGGCTGTCCAGAACCTCACCTTCCGGTGCGTCCGGCAATCTGGTATCAACTACCGCCAGTACAAACTCGTCGGCATGGGATTCAAGCAATTTACGCACGGCGCTTGCTGTATTGACCGTGTCAGCTTGTACTCCCAGGGATTTAAATACGCGATCTGCAAGGGCATCTCGTATAGCCTGCTCCTGCTCAGCGATCAGCACGCGCAATGTCCCGCCGAAGTCATTGCCGGGGATTGAATGTTGTTGCTGTGTTTTCATACTTGCGATGCTGGTCCGAGCTGGGCAATCGTCATCTGACTTCGTATGCTAAATTGATACCAGTGTCACAACTCTCCGGAGCCTTTTTGTTGACCTCTTGCAAGCGAATTGGAATGTCACCAGCTGGTACTTATGTCTTCTTACTCTCCCAGTACCCCTCTTAAGCCTGATTTACCCCTTGGTTGGGTTGAGGAAATTGACGGGTTGATGCAACCATCTGACATTCCTCTGACGCCCGGGGCCACTGCCGCTACTCGTCTGGCTTCTGTGCTGATACCGGTTTTCCATCATCATGATCAGTGGCATGTGTTGTACATTCGCCGGGTAGTCAGTGATCGGGACCGTCACAGCGGTCAGGTGGCATTTCCGGGTGGGCGTCGCGATGACACTGATGAAAATTCAACGGCCACCGCGTTGCGCGAGGCAGATGAGGAAATATCACTGCCACCTGATCAGGTGACAATTCTCGGCTCGCTGACCGATTATCAAACCAGCAGCAACTATCTGGTCACTCCTGTGGTAGGCGTGGTGCCATGGCCATATGCTTATGTTGCCCAGCCGTCAGAAGTGGATCGAATATTTTCAATACCGTTGAAATGGCTTGCTGATCCCTCGAATATGCAACTGCGGGATCGTGAAATTAGGACGGGCTCGCTGCGTGTTGATACAAAAGTGGTGTACTTTAATCGCTACGACGATGAACTGCTGTGGGGAGCAACGGCCCGAATGACCGTTGCTTTTTTGCATGCTCTGCACCATGACAAACTGGCCGCTATCTAACCGTGGCCGTGAACCTGCTGCGAGTGTTTTACAACGACTCAACGGCCTCCCGGATTCGCCTGAGGCCTTCCAGTAACTGCGAATTTGAGCATGCGAAGTTTAATCGCTGATAGTTCGCATCGCCAAAATGTGCGCCGGGTGAAAGCCCGACTCCCGCGTTAACAAAAAAGTCATTGGCATCGTTTACCGGCAGGTCTGCAGTGTGTATCCATGCAAGATAGGTAGCCTCCGGATTATCCATAGAGAGATAAGGAATCTGGTCTATCTCAGCCTGTAGTGTTTGCAAGTTGTTCCTCAGATATGTAATCAGTTGGGCGTGCCATTCCTGACCAAACTGATAAGCGGCCTCGGCGGCGGTGTAAGACAAGGTTGGTACGATAGGTAACGTAAACATACATTTGTCTTTATATGACTGCCGGTAGTTTGCATCCGGTATGACGGCAAAAGAGCAGTTTGCGCCGGCAAGGTTATAGGTCTTGCTGGGTGACATCAGTGTTACCACGTTTGATTGCATGTCTCCGGCAACACGACCGGTAGCTGTGTGCGTTTTGCTGTCGTGTAACACCAGATCGCAGTGTATTTCATCAGAGATCACCAGAATGTTGTGCTCGGTGCAGATTTCAACAATCCTGGTTAACTCATCGGCGCTGAAGATGGTGCCTACCGGATTGTGCGGGCTGCATAAAAAAAGCATTCTGCAGTTCGGGTTAATTGATTTTTCGAATAGGTCAAAATCAATAACCCAGCGATTTTCTTCATACACCAAAGGTACGTCGACTCGTTGGCGGCTGTACTTATCCGGTATCTGCAGCAGTGGGTAGTATGCCGGTGTGAACAGCATGATCTGATCATCGGTGTTTAACATGGAAGTCAGTGCCGCGAGTCCTGGAACTACACCCGGCAGCCACACCAGCCAGTCTGGATCGATAGTCCAGTGATGCGTCTTTTGCAAGTACTCGGTAACGGTATGTGCAAGCGCTTCAGTGCCAGTGGTGTAACCAAGTATTGGATGGTCCAGGCGTTTTTTCATTGCGTTGATGATCGCCGGGGAGGTTGCAAACTCCATATCGGCGACCCACATTGGTATGACGTCTGATCCCGGATACTTTTCCCATTTGATTGAACCGGTATGGCGTCGGCAAATGGTCTGGTCAAAAGATGATGAGTTCATCTAAATTTACTCTTGATGATTTATCGGTCCGCTAAAACACCGGGAATTTATTGTAAGATTCAGTGTCCGAATCGTTTCAATATTTACTATCGATTTATAAACAACGGAGAATACTATGTCAGTAGCAAAAGTCACCGAGATAATCGCCTCGTCACCGAAAAGTTTTGAAGACGCGGTTGATCAAGGCATTGAACGCGCAGCTAAAACACTTCACAACATCAGTTCTGCGTGGGTTAAAGACCAGAACGTGCAGGTTGAGAACGGTAAGGTTACGGAGTACCGCGTCGTTTTGAAAGTTACTTTCGTGTTAAAAGACTAGCTGGCCTATAGGCTGCGCCGAATATCGGCGCAGTCTGTGTTGTGATTATCTATGACGTTCCTTTGAAGTACCTGCTTGCAACACTCGCCCTGGTAGGGTGCAGTTCGTGTGTGATTGAAGGGGGAGGATGCAGCGGTCCCTTCTGTTTTTCTGTGGGAACTGATCTGTGTGATAACGGGCAGCGTTGTCGGGATACTCAGATTGGCAGATGTCCGGATGCAGATGATATTCAGAATGAGGCGCAGTCCTGGATCAACCGGGTACGATCATCGTCACAGCAGTGCGGAATCAATGTTCTGCCTGCTGCAGGCTCTTTGCAGTGGTCCGGGAATAACTTTATAGCTGCAGACAAACATTCGCTCGATATGGCGGGAAACAATTTTGTGGCGCAGATAGGCTCTGATGGTCTTGGTGTCAGTGAACGTTTGTCACCACAGTCGGACCTTGTACAGACAACTTTCAGCGGGCAGGCTGTCGCAGGAGGATTCTCAACAACCCGCACACTACTCGAAGCCTGGCTTGAACAGCCCGTAGAATGCGCGCTGTTAATGCAGCCGCTGGCCACTGATATAGGGATGGCATGTCGCTATGATGGCGACAGTGACTTTGGTCAGTATTGGACAATCGTACTAAGCGGCAATTGAGCTGCCGAACGGAAGGTGAGGTGGGTAAAGGGGTGGGTTCAGTCGAAACATCACCCACCAATTTACCGCCATTATGAGAAAGTAAGTCTCATTTGTCTTCAGTAAAGATCCTCTAAGGTTTTATTCCCGACTACCCGGGCCAGCGGACAATCTCGACAAAACTCTTGTCAGCAGATATTTACTTCAACCATAGAAATATCGTCGTTCTGTGGTGTTCCTTTAACAAATTGTTCAAAGCCGGATCTGATTTGCTTCAGTCTTCCGTTGGTATCGGTTCTCACGCAAATTAACGATTCAAGTGTCTGTTCATCGAAGGTATTGCCGGTTTTGTTGGTAGCCTCGATTAGACCGTCTGTGTAAGCGTATAGATGATGTCCGGCTGTGTACGTTTGTGTGAACAGTGACACGTTTTCTGCTTCGAATGCCTGTATCCCCAACGGAATCTGATCACTTTCAATGCGGTCTGTAATGTGACCTTTTTCATTTGCCACCACCAGGGCCGGCAGGCCGGCATTGCAAACGGTCAGTTGCCCTTTGTGGCACATCGCCACGGCAACGCAACAAAAGAATCCGGATGGAAGCATGTGTGTCAGTTTGCTGTTGAGTTCGACAATAATCTCTTCAACGGGTAGTCCACGATGCGCCGTCGCCTGGAAAATTGAAGCGACCGGAGTCGCGCCCATTGCGGCGGCAATACCATGCCCGGTCAGATCTGCCAGTAGTGTGTAGGTACGGCCTTCACTATCGCTGGTGGCCAATGCAAGATCGCCTGAGAAGGTTTCCAGTGGCAGTTGCCATATAGAGGTCTGTGCGATTGTCTGGCTCGATTGATTGACAATGTGGTTGAGCACCTTAATGGCTATCTTTTCGTCTCTTTTTTTGGTGCGTTTGAGTTGTAGTAGTTTACGACCGAGACGATGGTATCGATCCGTTCTCTGTACCTGTCGGGCATGGTGGCGGGCAAGCGTCAGCTGACTGAGAAACAACGTGAAAACAATAGCAATTGCAATCAGGCCGGTTGTGCCCGCTGAATTAAATATAGTCAGCATAGCCAGTGCGGTTGCGCACAGAAGCGTCAGTGCTATATTGATGATAATCGGATTTTTGCTAGTGATAACCATGACTGCTGTTGCGTCGAAATGCCGCTTCGATTTATACGTGGGGGGGACAACGGCTGTCTGCAGTCAACATAAAATACTGAAACGGTTTTTGTGAGATAGTTCTGTTTTACAGCATATAACCAGGAAAAACTCCTTAAGTCTGGGTTAACAGCAATTCCGGTTCAGAGCATTCAAAATTCCTGCAAGTTTGTTCATGTCAGACATTCTGGTCCGTCGTGGCGGCTGTTATTGACGTAACCGCTCACTTTCTTGAAAGCAAACTCATATTCCTTGTCCGGTAACATGCAGTTGTCCAGAAACGCTCTGTCGTCATTGGTCAGCCACTCTTCTATTTGTTCGGGCGGTATGATCACCGGTTGCCGATGGTGAATCTGCTGCATTTGGCCGGTCGCCTCGGTGGTGATCAGTGAGCACTGCAGATAGCCGTCGCCGTGGGTTTGGACAATCGCTGCCAGTGCCATCGCGGGCTGTTGTTCAAGACAAATGTAATGAGCGTCTTTCTCCTTGCCTTTGCGTGACCATTCGTAAAAGCCGTTGGCGGGTACGATCGCCCGGTATCGTCGTATGAGGTTTTTAAATGAGGGCTTTTCCCAGATGGTTTCACTGCGTGCATTAAACAAGGGTTTTTTAAACACACCTTCTTTTGCCCAGGGTGGAATAAAACCCCATTGCATTGGTTCGATTGTGATGGCCTGGCGTACCACACCAATTCCCCACAAAGCTGCGGTTGGTGAGACGTTAAACTTCGGCGTAAATCTGTCAGCCGGTAGTGTTAATCCTAATTGTTCCAGGAGCCACTGAATTCCTTCGTGATCAGAAATGTTCATTCGACCGCACATGGCATAACTCACCTGTTAAATTAATTTCGATTTATAGCATTTATGGATTCGATTCTACAGCGGGTAAATGGACAGGGCGAGTTCAGCCGGGCGGTGTGACAATTCGTAAAACATCAACTGTGAGCTCGAAAATGTTAAAACCTGCCATAACTCGAAGTGTTTGCCTGGTACTGTTGTCACTGTGTCCGTATGCCGCCAAAGTGTCACACGCTAACCATCTGGAGCCTCGTCATCAGCAGAGCGATCGCACGCACAATCGAGATGAATGGAGTGCGCCACTGCTATCGAGTTATCTGGGTATAGGTCTTGGCTTTGGCGGTGACGAGGTCGCGCGCTTCCAGGATAATTTTGGTTATACCGATAAAGTCTATGGCGGGGGAGGTTTACTGCTGGAGGCTGGTCTTAACCTGTCAGTCGATCAATTTACCGACCTGCGCCTGACAGGGGGTTATCAATTTGATGGCACCAGTCGTGGCAATGGCACCTCACTTTTCGATCGCTTACGCTTTGATCTAACCATGCTGCGTCGCTACGGGGTGCATGATTTTGGTGTTGGAGTTACTGCACATACGTCGGTAGGTTATCAGTGCGATATCAATTCGATCTGTGACGGTGATGTTGAATTTGATCACGCGATTGGCTACACGCTCGAATATGCTATTCGAGCCGGTCTGTACCGACACAGCTATGGGCGTGGAGTCCGGTTAGGTTTGCGTTACACCGCCATCGACTATGCACCACGACTTCAAGACGCAGAACTGGTTAACGGGGATTCATTGACCGGTTTTGTGGGGATGTCCTTTTGAAGAACCGATCATCGTATTTGCAAGCGTGGTTTATGCAATTGTCGTAATGTGAGAGAACATTGTTTCTAACTCTCGTCGACTCGGGTTAGGCTTTGGATTCTTTCTAATCAAAGGCGACTGCGGTGGAAGCGGTGCTGCATTACACGGGTTCGACTCTTGATCGCGCCGACCATTTACGGCGTGATAAAGACCGTATCGAATCGTTGTGGGCTGAACAAAGTACGATTGTTATTCCGCTCTTTGAGCTTAAGAATCTGATCGATCAAACCACTGACAGTGCGGTGGTCTTATCGCGTTTAGAGCTCGGTGAGATTTGTGAGCACTATCAGCAGCGTACTTTTCTTGGTTTGCAAAATGATCAGGCCGTGTTTTGCGTTATGTGTGACGAAGCACAGGCAGGCGAATGGTTAGCGATTGACACTGGTTTTCAGTTTGTCGATTTGCGTGCTATTGGTCCAAGATTGTCGCGCGAACATGCTCAAGTTCTGGCTTATGCACGCGGGATAAGCCATTGGCAGTCTCAAACTCTGTTTTGCACGTACTGCGGGGCAGACCTGTTAATTGAAAATGCCGGGCATGTCGCGCGATGTCAATCCGCAGACTGTGCTCGACAATGGTTTCCCAGAACGGATCCGGCAGTCATTATGCTGGTTGAACGGGTAGACGATAACGGCGAACACGTTTGTCTGTTAGGTCGCAGTCCCGCCTGGCCAAAGCAGGTGTATTCCACGCTTGCCGGGTTTGTTGAAACTGGCGAATCTCTGGAACAGGCGGTAGCCAGAGAGGTGTTGGAAGAATCCGGTGTCGTGGTCGAAAATGTTCGCTATGTCGACTCGCAACCGTGGCCGTTTCCTCAATCTATTATGCTGGGTTTTATTGCCACCGCTGTCACCGAGCCAATCACAATAGATCCTGATGAACTCGCTGAGGCGCATTGGTTCAGTGCGGCGTCCCTGGATTCTTTCGGGAACTGGGGTGACGAATCCGAAGGTCCCAAGCTTCCCAGGCCGGATTCCATTGCGAGGTATCTGATCGAGCAATGGCGGGCGTCGGTTCAAAACTGATTTTTAAGATTTGCAAACTACCGTAGAGAAATAGCCGAATCGTCCCCAGATTATTGGAAACCTACAACCTGGAGTATTTATGGTTAACCGAAATTCGGCAGATCAATTCGAAAAAGCCGGAGCGCAGGCAGCGGAAGTGCTGGGCAGATTTGTCAATATCGCCGCAGGACTGAGTCGTGAGCTGGATGGTGTAACGAAGGGCCGCCGCGATGATGCGGAAGATGCCGCAAATTCATCGGCAGGTACTACGTATGACAGCGAAAACAAAGCGCCGGAAAAAGACGAGTTATTACGTGAAGTGGGTGAGCAGCTTCGCGAACTTCGCCGGGCGGCGGGCTATACACTGGATGGATTTGCCAGTGCGCTTGACAACATTCTCAAAACAGATGCTCACGGCAAGCCGGTGGCGCGAACTATAGATGCGGTAGAGTCCGGCAATGAAGCGCCTCCGCTGGAGTGGGTGCAGGCGTTGTCACAGTTGCTTGGTGGCAACGATGTGCGGAATCTTTTTGATCAGGTGAGTGGTAAGCGTGGTACCGCATCTTCTGCGAACGATTCTGTGCATACAGATCGTATGAATCAGCTGAGTGACATTTTTGCGGCGGATCCAGAGATTGAAAGCCTGAGCGATGAAGAGTTTCAAAAACTCACTGCGTTTATCAGTGCTTCTTATCAGCAAGCGAAGCTAATGATAAAAAAATAGATTTGTGAACGCCGACCACCCAAAGTGGTGATCGGCTGTTTATCTATACCAGAGTAACCAGCTCTTCGCTGCTGGTCGGGTGAATGGCCACGGTGTCGTCAAAGTCTTTTTTAGTAGCACCCATTTTCAATGCAACAGCGAAACCTTGCAGCATTTCGTCAACGCCATCGCCAATCATGTGTATGCCCACTACCTTTTCATCATCTCCCTGCACCACCAGTTTCATTGCTGTTTTCTGTGGGTGGGTGGTGAAGGCGTGGTACATCGGCGTGAAGGATGCCTTGTAGCATTTTATTGAATCACCGAATTGCTCGCGAGCTGCTCTTTCGGTAAGACCGACCGCACCGATAGGCGGATGGCTGAAAACCACCGAAGCAATGTTTTCATAGTTCAGGTGAAGGTCTGATTTACCGGCGAACAGTCGCTCTGCCAGGCGTCGCCCCGCTGCAATAGCGACAGGGGTTAATTGTTCTCTTCCTGTGACATCACCAATGGCGAAAATATTTTCAACGTTGGTCGCCTGCCATTTGTCAGTTGGCACATACCCGCGCTTGTCTGTTTCAACGCCAGCGTTGTGCAAATTGAGAGGTGCACTTAAGGGTTCGCGGCCGATGGCCCAGATCACCGAATCGAACGGCCCGTAGTTTTGTTCCTTGGAGGTGACATTGTTTTTTGCATGAATAGTGATGTTACCGGCACTGCCTGAAAGGCTGTCGATACCGGTGTTGTTGATTAGAGTGATGCCGTCGTTTTGCATGGTCTCGGCGAGTGTCTCTGAGAGGATTTCATCAAAGCCTCTCAGGAAGTTTTCCTTTCTGATCACCAGACTGACATCGCTGCCAAGAGAGTGAAGCATGCCGGCGAGTTCTACGGCGATGTATCCGGCGCCGACAACAGCAACCTTTTTCGGTTGTTGCTGCAGCTCAAAGAAACCATCTGAGGTAATGCCTAACTCTGCACCTTCGATTTCAGGAACCGTCGGTTTGCCACCGGGGGCCAGTAAAATACGTTCGGTGGTGTAGGTCTTGTCTCCCACTTGAACGGTATGTGCATCCACAACCGAACCGTGGCCCACCAGCATCTCTACGTTTTCTTTGCCGAGGTTTTTCTCATAGATTCCGTTCAGCCGCCTGATGTAGTTTTCCCGATCAGTGACCAGCTTTTGCCAGTCAAAACTGTTTTGGGTGACATCAAAACCGTAACCTGCAGCGTTACCGATAGTGTCGGCGATGTGGGCGCCGTACCACATTACTTTCTTTGGTACGCAGCCACGATTCACGCAGGTGCCGCCGAAGCGGTCGTATTCGACTACCGCACATTTGGCGCCATGCTTTGCAGCTCGCCTTGTTGCTGCGACGCCACCGCTGCCACCGCCAATGGCGATTAGATCGTACTGATAACTCAAAACACACTCCCTGGAATATGTATGTCGATTTGATGCCGGCTATGGGCACCGGATGTGATGTGGTATGACGAGACAGTTCGAATAAAGTTCTGGCAAGCTCGTTAACACAGTATACCAGTGGTGATCTGCGCTGTACTGCTGCACAAGCTTTGTAGCCGGGGGCGGATTCAATGTCATACTTTAAAAAACCTTTTGTGCACGTATGTTACCCATGGTGAGAGGTGCGGGCAGCAGCTAAACTACCTGCTCACCTGTCCGTGCTGATTTTGCAAAGCTGATCGTATAAATATGCAAGCCTTTTTGTCTCAGGATCGTCTAGGTCATTACATTCGTCTCATACGAGCAGACAAACCAATAGGGTCGTTGCTGCTTATGTGGCCGATGCTGTGGGCACTGTGGATTGTGTCTGATGGAAAGCCCGACGCTGTAGTGCTGCTGGTGTTTTTACTTGGCACCTTTTTAATGCGTTCTGCGGGATGCGCCATCAATGACTATGCGGATCGTCATATTGACGGATCTGTGGCGCGTTCAAAACACCGCCCGATTGTATCGGGGGCAGTTTCCCCGCAGGAAGCGCTGCTGATTGCCGCAGCGCTTGCGATTTGTTCATTCCTGCTGGTACTGACAATGAACCGCCTGACTATAGCGCTGTCATTTGTAGGAGTGGTGCTGGCAGCGCTCTATCCTTTCAGCAAGCGCATTACCTATTGGCCGCAACTGGTTTTGGGGCTGGCGTTTGGCTGGGCGGTTCCGATGGTCTGTGCCGCACAAACCGGCACAATAGACACGCTTGGCTGGGTTATCTATGCGGCAGCGATTTTGTGGGCACTGGCCTACGACACGATGTATGCCATGGTTGATCGTGAAGACGATCTCAAGCTCGGAGTCAAATCGACAGCGGTCTGGTTTGGTGAGAAAGACGTTATTGCGGTAGCGGTCGTCCTGTTAGTTGTGCTTGGTATTTTGCTGTGGGTTGGATTTCAATGGCAGTTAGGAATGGCGTACTTTATCGGTCTGGCTGGCGGCCTGATAGTGGTGGGTTATCAGCTATGGCTGATCAAAGAACGAGATGCTGAAAAGTGTTTTCGAGCGTTTCTTGCGAGTAACTACATGGGGTTGGCAGTTTTTGCCGGGCTGATGGTTGACCGGATTAACTGAATATGACTGATATGAGCCAGTCGCTACAACCTATTATCACGCGTTACCTTGAAGCGCTTGAACAAGAGGATGAAGTTTCCGAGCGCAGTGCGGTGATTCGTCGTGAACTCACCACGCTTATGTTTGCCGATGCTGTTGAAAGAAAACTAACGCTGGCAAAAAGCCACCCGGATCATCCGCGCCAGGTGGTTGTTGTGGGGCCAACTCAGGCAGGCAAGAGCACCCTGGTCAATGTACTGCTCGGTATTGAGAATACTCAATCCAGTGCCAGGGCCGGCTTTACCGTTCATTGCCATGGATATGCCTGTTCCGCGGGCGATGATGACTGGCTGCAGGTGTTCTTTACTAATATGAACAGACAAAGCATCGGTTCGCTGCAGCGGTCTGTGCTTGATGAATATTCCTATACGGACGTTACTTCTGCCCTGAATCCTGCCATTGCAGATCGCTATCAGCAGGTGGTGTTCTGGGACACCCCCGACTTTGATTCAGTCGCATCGTTCCACTATCGCAGTCCGGTGCTGCAGACAATTGCACTGGCTGATCTGGTGGTCATGATTGTCAGTAAAGAAAAATACGCTGACAAATCTGTGTGGGACACGCTGCAAATGCTGACATCAGCAGGCAAGCAAGTCATGCTTGTGATGAACAAAACACCACCTCAGGTTCGCGACGAACTGGCTGTATCGGTCAACAGCAAGTATCGACACATCGACGGAAACGCGTTCTCCAGTCAGCTGCCATTGGTTTTTATAGATGAAGTAAGCAACCCGCATCAGGCTCTGGCAGATTCACAGGAGATTAGCGGTTTACGCGAGCAGATCTCCGACAATCTTGAACGTCCAGATCCGCAGCTAATGCGCACCGGACTGGAGAGTCTGGTCAGTGGGCACTGGCAGAATTGGGTGCAGCCTATTTCCCGGCGCCATGGGCTGCAGCAGCATTGGAAAAAAATGGTGCGCGATACCAGTGATTCGCTGCTGGGTCGCTACGAAACTGAATTTCTACAAAACTCCAGTCGTCACAAAGAGACGTTTCAGTTAGCCGTTGCAGAACTGCTGGTATTACTTGAAGTACCCGGAATGGCTGAGCCGCTGACCAGGCTTAGAAATCTGGTCACCTGGCCGGTGCGCAAAGTAATCAGTACCGCGGTACAACACAGCGAGGCCAATGCCGGTAAACGAGACAAACGCACTGAGGAGCGTCGTTTATTGGAGGAGCTGCTCGACCATGGTCTGACATCGCTGGCGGTGCAGGTTTCCCAACAGCCCGATAATGATGTTTGGTGGTCGGAACTGGGTGCAAAACTTAGCGGATCAACCGCGGCGATCAGTAAGGGCTATCACAACGAGCTGGATAATTATCAAACACTGCTCAAGGTAGAAACCGAACGTGCTGCAAGAGCACTTTACACCCAGCTCCAAGATCAGCCAGCCACCCTGAATAGTTTGCGTGCGGCGCGCGTGAGTGCTGATGCTGCAGCGGTGGTTCTGGCGGTCAAGTCCGGGGGGCTGGGTGCAGCGGACCTGGTGATCGCTCCGGCGATGTTGTCACTCACCACTATGCTGACCGAGAGCGCGCTGGGGCAGTACATGAAAAAAGTGCAGCAGGATTTACAAAATTATCAGAAAAAAGCGGTGGGCTCATTGATAAACCGAAAGCTTACTATCAAGCTGAATGCGCTCACGCATGACCCGGGTATTACCCCCGAACAGCTGCAGCAAACTGCCCGGCACTTCAATGTAATCGACAGCAAGATTGTCAATGACTGATTCCACCATGCAATCGCTTTACTCGCAGATACAGGACTTTCAGCAAGAGCTGTCTGATAAGAGCTGGGTAACCGGTGCCGTTACCGCCCCGACTGACACATCGGGAGCAGCCGATTTGTTTGAGGGCTATGACAATCGACCGTTGGTTGTCGGGTTATTCGGAGGTACCGGTGCAGGTAAGAGCTCTTTACTAAATCGACTGGCCGGCAGTGATGTTGCACGTACCGGTGTGGTCAGGCCGACGTCGATGGAAATCACAGCGTACCTGCACAAGGACAAAAAAATCACGGCATTGCCTGAAGGGTTTCCGCAAAATCACTTTGCGCAGGTGAGTCATAGCAGTGATAAATTCAAGGAAGTGATGTGGGTAGACATGCCCGACTTCGATAGCGAGGAAACACAAAACCGCGATCAGGTCGTGCAGTGGTTGCCGTATATTGATGTAGTAATTTATGTGGTTACCCCGGAGCGCTATCGTGATGCAGAGGGCTGGCGACTTTTGCAGTCACACGGATATCGACACGGCTGGTTGTTTGTGATGAATCAATGGGACAAAGCAGAAGACATTCAGCTGGATGACTTTCGCGAACTGTTGATAGCTACGGGCTTTGCGCAACCGAAAATCTTCACAACCAGCTGTGTAGTTGATGATCTGGCGGGAGATCAGCTGGATTCTCTGACTACACTGGTTGCCAATCTTTCGCAGCGCAACGTGGTGGCACAGCTTGAACAGTATGGCTGGCTGCAACGACTTGATCAGGCGGAGCAAAGACTGCAGGCACAACTGGCGACACTCGCTGAACCGGAAGAAGAGTTGTTGGCAAGTTTTGACCAGCACTGGAAGCGTTTCGAAACAGAGGTTGTTGCAAATTCGGTGTTACCGATGCGTGAGTACAGCGAGCGTTTTGCGCAAGGTACTCGATCACCAATGAGGCACGTTCTGCAGTCTGTCACTGGCAGCAGTGACAGCAATGGTGAAAATATAAACATCCAGGCGCTGGTTCGTGAGGCATCGGGTTTATGGAACGATTGGTCGGCGGCGAGGCTAAAAGACACTCTGAGCCAGTTCGAATTGTCGGCATCAGCACACGGGGTACCGGTGTCGCGCTTTAAGTCCGGTCGCGGATTAGAAAAGTCAGTGGCAGGTATCGGTGATAGCTGGCAGCAACAGGTATCGCAGGCGGTCGCCAATCCCGGGCAGCCATGGCAACGACAGTTGCACAAAACGGTGGGGTGGTTGCGGTGGTTGTTACCTGTGGCAGTCGGGATATGGATCGCGATACGCGTCGTCAGCGGGTTTGTTGATGGTGCGCAGGACAGGGCCGCCTATGTAGGTTTCGATTTTCTGGTTAATGGTCTGATGTTGATGGCGATGGTGTGGTTGATCCCGCAAATTGCTACACATTTCCTGAAACCATCAGTGCCGAAAGCAGTTCAGCGATCATTGTCGCAAGCGCTTGCGCAGGATTTACATGGTTTTGCAGAGCGTTATCGGACCGGTTTGAGCAGTGTCGTCGAAGAGCGGCAGGCGCTGCGGTCGAAGGCGCAGGGGCTGATTAAGGAAACCGAAGATATGCAAGCACGTTTTAAATTACTGGAAAACCCTGAGCTTGATGGGTTGCTGTTAACCAGGTGAGATGGCAACAATCCGCATTATGGGGTTCTTGCAAAAGCCCAAACGGATACTTTGCGACAGCCATGCTTCAGGAGCTGTGCGGCCAGAGCTTCACAGGTTGCGCCTGTGGTTAGTACATCATCAATAATTGCGATTTGGTCTATCGGGCCAAATGACGAGACCTGAAAAGCGCCGCGTACATTCTTTTGTCGATCACGAGCGTTGAGCCCTGCCTGAGGTTTGCCCGATTTTAGCCGTCGAGCAATAGTTCCATCGACTGGTACACCGGTGCGTTTGCTAACCACTGTTGCCAGATTTTGTGCCTGGTTGAAGCCACGTTCGATAAATCTGTCCTGGTGCTGAGGCACAGGGATCAGCAAATCGGGCAGATCAGTCCGGTCTACAGCGTTTGCTAACAGCTCTCCCATCAGCCTTGCAAATTTTCGTTCGCCCATAAATTTCAGCTGTTGCACCATGAAGTCTGCTGGTGGTCGGTATAAAAACGGGATGGTCGCACTGTGAAAGACGCTGGTATTTGCCAGGCAGTTTCCGCACACAAGTGGCGTTCTTGTGTTGTGCAGGGGCAATCCTGGCAGCGGTAAGGCGCAAGTTTTGCAGCAGTGATGGTTGTGTGGCAGTTGCGCGAAACATGCGCTGCAAATATCCAGATCTGTATTGGTTTTTCTGTCACACAGGGTGCAGGTGCCGGGTAATAACGTTCTGTAAACTAAATGTAACAATGAGCGATTCACGTCTTACTGCCTGAAAACTAGCCTTTATAAACGCCAGAATACGTTACAAACGTGTTGGCTTTAGATAAATTGTTCGCTTATTTGTTGATCCTGCACACATAACCTGTGTTAGGATTAATACAGCCGTGTACGTTTTTTGACAAAGTTTTGTATTGGCAAGCAACGGAAGGGGCGGTGTGCGGTAGTTGGGTGGTGGATAGATTTCTGAAAGCAACTATTGATACAGCAATATTACAAATAGAAGCGTGTTAATTCACGTAAGCCGAGGCAGGGCCTTTTTCTTGAAAATCACCTGCTCACATACTGTTTAAACAAAGTAATCGCAAATTGGAGTGATTCAATGCATATAAAACTCCTGTCTGTCGCTGTAGGTGCCGCTCTACTGGCCGGGTGTGGCACAATGTCAGGTGATGGTCCATCAGTGGGTTCCACTGGTTTCGTTGTCGGCAAGGATGGCACTATATTGTCCGGCGGTGGAGATTGTCTAAGAGACAAGCACTGGGGCGACGAGTCTGCCTGTGGTGACGGTGAGATGGAAAAGAAAGAGATGATGGCTGAAAAAGCGCCGGAGCCGGAAGAGCAAGAGGCACCGCCTCCTCCTCCACCGCCGCCACCGCCACCAACTCCCGAGCCTGAAGCAGCGCCAGAGCCATCAATTGAAAAGGTTGTACTGAGCGGTCGAGCACTGTTCCCGTATGACTCTTCGCAGTTGACTGCACAAGGCAGTCGTGAGATGGACGGACTTATCACCAAGCTTCAGTCTTATCAGGACATCGAGCTGGTTGACGTAGTTGGCCACGCTGACAGCCGCGGTTCGGTTGAATATAACCAGGGCTTGTCTGAGCGTCGCGCTGAGACTGTCAAGACCAAGCTGGAAGGCGCGTTTCCTCAGGTGCCGATCACTGCATCTGGACTGGGTGAAACTGCTCCGATTGCGAGCAACGACACTGCTGAAGGACGTCGACTTAATCGTCGCGTCGAGATCAGAGTCGAAGCGATCAACTAAGATCGTTTAGTACGACGAGTACCCGAGTCCCGCGCCTGCATATCAGGCGCGGGATTTGTTGTTTCTACATCTCACCTCGCTCTGCAAGAGATACCTGGTATCCATCTCCAACAATGATGTGATCCAGCACCCTGATGTCTACGACCCCCAGAGCCTTGACCAGTTTTTTGGTTATTTCTATATCTGCCCTGCTGGGTTCTGCAACCCCGGATGGATGGTTGTGCGCAAGCACAACTGCTGCGCAATTGCATTGCAAAGCGGCTTTGACAACCTCTCTCGGATATACGGATGCAGAATCTATGGTGCCATTGAAGAGTTGTTGATAACGAATCAACCGATGGCGGTTGTCGAGAAACAGGCAGGCGAACACTTCATGCTCCAGTGATCGCATGTTTAAAGCGACGACGCTCTTTACTGCGTCCGGAGATTCCAGGAACTGCCTTTGCTTGGCACGGCTGGTTTCATATCGCTTGGCCATTTCCAGCACAGCAGTAAGTTGCGCATATTTTGCAGGGCCCAGTCCTTTGGTATTGCAGAAAGTGTCCTGGTCCGATGAAAACAGATGCACCAGTCCGCCATGCTGCTCGATAATGTCGTGCGCTATCTGCAGCGCAGAACGACCTTTAATCCCGGTTCTAATCAGAATCGCGAGGAGCTCAGCGTCGGTAAGAATGGAGGGGCCACTTGCGAGCAATTTTTCACGAGGGCGTTCACTACGGGGTAAATCTGATAATGCCATCGTTTGATAATATGTGGCATTCATTTTTAGAGTCTCTACCAGGTCACAGATGTGTAAGCGACTCTGCACCTTGCCGCGCAGATTGCGATCAACCCGTTTTTGTGATCTCAAAGTCCACACTCAATTCATGGAACCAACTCGATGAAAGTACTACTCGGCGTTACCGGAGGCATAGCGTGCTACAAGTCACCGGAGATTGTTCGTCGCCTGGCTGACCATGGAATTGAAGTTCGAGTGGTGATGACTCACGCTGCCTGTGAATTTATTAAGCCACTGGTGTTTCAGGCGGTGACAGGCAACCCCGTTAGTCTTGACTTACTGGATGAAGACGCTGAAGCCGGCATGGGTCATATAGAGCTGGCGCGCTGGGCGGATGTTTTTCTTGTTGCACCGGCGACTGCGAATACCATCGCGCGTATGACGGCAGGGCTTGCTGATGACTTGCTGTCTACCATTTGTCTTGCCACAACAGCTAAGCAAGTGATTGCACCTGCGATGAACAGCATGATGTGGCATCACCCGGCGACGAATGCCAATCTGGCCATGTTGAAAGCACGAGGGGTACAGATTCTGGAGCCTGCGGCAGGTTCACAGGCCTGTGGTGAAACGGGTGTCGGGCGAATGCAGGAGCCGGATGAAATTGTGCAGGCGATTGTAGCGATTCAAAAGCCTGCAATCGACTCTGCTGTGATGGATGGAGTGAATGTTTTGATCACCGCAGGGCCGACCCGCGAAGACATTGATCCGGTGCGATTCATCAGTAATCACAGTAGTGGAAAAATGGGGTTCGCGCTGGCAGAAGCGGCTAAAAGTGCGGGTGCCAATGTCACGCTGGTGGCCGGACCGGTCAGGCTGTCGACACCGGCTGGCGTTAATCGCATCGATGTCATCAGTGCACGTGATATGCATACTGAAGTGATGCAGCGGGCCACAGATTCAGACATCTTTATCTCGGTGGCAGCCGTTGCAGATTACCGGGTGACAGAACAGTCGGACAATAAAATTAAAAAGTCATCGGACGATATGGTGCTTACCCTGACTCGCAATGCCGATATTCTTGCTGATGTTGCAGCGTTACCTGCTCGGCCCATGTGTGTCGGATTCGCAGCTGAGACGCAAAATCTCGAAGAATACGCCCGAAGCAAACTGAAGCGTAAAAACCTCGACATGATAATCGCCAACCTGGTTGGCGGTTCGGCTACAGGGTTTAACAGTGATCAAAACGCGGTTGAAGTATTCTGGGCAGATGGTGGGCAATCGTTTTCGGCGCGTTCCAAGCAGTCACTGTCGGTTGATCTGGTGGCGCTGATTGCCTCGCATTATCGCGGTCAAAGAAGCTAAAAATACTGAACAGTTATTCGAAAAAAGCATGCAACTGAACCCGATCTATGAATAAAAAAGTCCAGCTGAAACTTCTTGACCCACGGTTGGGTGACACTATCGCTCTACCAGAAAGAGCCACTGAAGGCTCAGCAGGGATTGATCTGCGCGCCTGTCTTGATGATGCGCTGACCCTGCAGCCCGGCGATGTGGAACTGCTGCCAACCGGTATGGCTTTGTATATTGCGGACCCGACGCTTGCAGGTATGATTTTACCGCGATCCGGCTTAGGTCATAAGCACGGAATTGTACTGGGTAACCTGGTTGGACTCATCGATTCTGATTATCAGGGGCAGCTATATGTGTCTTGCTGGAACCGATCCGATACCAGCTTCACTGTGTCTCCCGGTGAGCGGATTGCGCAACTGGTGATAGTGCCGGTGGTGCAGGTTGATTTTGAACTGGTAAGTGAATTTGAATCCACTGATCGCTCGCAGGGTGGCTTCGGCTCTACCGGGCGCTAGTTCTGCGGAACACAAAACTGCACACTGAGCCGGAATGGTTCACAAGCCATTGTTATTGCTTTGTATATTGTCTGGCGGGCTTTGTGCTTTAGCATACGAATCAAATTATTTGTCCTGCCTGAGGTTAATTCATGAATATTGATGCTTCGATTTTCCGCGCCTATGA
>CALLLY010000291.1 GCA_938008205.1 uncultured Granulosicoccaceae bacterium | reverse complement strand
CCGAGCATAACGGACACCAGCCCCATGTCCAGCGCATCTATTCGGCTACGGCCTATTGCGGCCAGAATTCTGCCAAGATTCGGATCTCCGGCAAAAAACGCGGTTTTCACCAGCGGTGAATGCGCAACCGTTAAACCGACTTCACGACACACTGACTCAGACTCGCCACCAGACACTCGAATAGAAATAAACCGTGTCGCACCTTCACCATCACGCACTATGGCATGGGCAAGATGCGTTGCCACTTCCAACAGTGCATCATAAAACACCGACCATTGCGGGTGCTGCTCATCGAGCCTGTTGTTGGCGTGCCTGCCGGTCGCCATCACGATGAATGAATCGTTGGTTGAAGTATCGCCATCAACAGTAATACGATTAAAACTCGCTTCAGCGACGCTACTTACAGCATTCTGTAACGCAGCAGTATCCACCGTCGCATCAGTTGCGATAAAAGACAGCATCGTCGCCATATTAGGGTGGATCATTCCCGAACCTTTGGAAATGCCAGTCAGAGTAATTTCTGATCCATCAATTTCCACCGTCCGGCTTATCGCCTTTGCTATGGTGTCGGTCGTCATGATGGCTTCGGCGGCACGCAGCCACTGATCTGCCGCCAGCTCACCACCTAATACCTTTATACCGCTTTGCATTTTTTCCACAGGCAATAGCGAGCCGATCACTCCGGTGGAGAATGGCAGAACCTGTTCAGTACGGATATTCAGCTGTTTAGCGCTTTCACCACAGAGCGTTAACGCATCGGCATAGCCTTGTTCACCGGTTCCGGCGTTCGCGTTACCAGAGTTAATTAACAACGCTCGGATATCGCCGGCTGCCAAATGCTTGCGAGCTATTGTCACAGGCGCCGCACAGTAAGCGTTCCGGGTAAATACGCCAGCTACGGTGCTATTTTCAGCAAGTGAAATCAGCAACAGGTCATTCGCGCCTGTGCTCTTTAGTCCGCAGGCACCTGCTGCGAGTTCTACGCCTGAAACTGCTTTTAAACTCCCCGGTTGCTTAAGTCCTACCGGCACTAGCCAAGCTTTCCGTGGCAGCGCTTAAACTTTTTACCAGAACCACACCAGCAAGGATCGTTACGACCAACCTTGGGCTGATCGCGGGTGAAAGGCTCTTCCATAGGCGCTGCACTGTCACCTTGTGCATTCGCCGGCGGTGCCGATGCGGTGGCACTTTCAGCTTCCGCATGTTCGTAGCTCACCTGCTGAGGTGCCTGGCTTTGGGCCTGTGCCTCAGCGCGCTCTACTTCGGCAGGATCTTGTACGGTGACTTTTGCCAGTACACCAACAACCTCTTTCTTGTACTCATCCAACATGTGAGAGAACAGCTCAAAGGATTCGCGCTTATATTCCTGCTTGGGATTTTTTTGTGCATAGCCGCGTAAGCCTACGCTCTGACGCAAATAATCCATCGACGCCAGATGCTCTTTCCAGTGATCGTCGAGCGTTTTCAGCATCACAAACTTTTCAAAACGTCGCAGGGTTTCAGCCCCGGCTCGTGATTCTGTTTCCTGATACTTAGAAGCTAGCCTCTCTGTCACCAGCTCCTGGAATCCTTCTTCGTCCAGATCGTCATTGGCGGCAAGCTCTGCTTTAAGATCAATATCCAGATCAAAGGCAGATTTCAGCTCTTCACTGGCTGCTTCAAGTTCCCAATTCTCGTCCATCGAGCCAACCGGGATATATTCGGTAAGCAGAGTTTCCACCGCATCTTCACGCATCGCCGTGACGTTCTCGGTGACTTCTTCTGCTTCGATTAAGTCATCGCGCTGTTCGTAGATGACTTTTCGTTGATCGTTGGCAACATCGTCGTACTCAAGCAGGTGCTTACGAATATCAAAGTTGTGCCCTTCAACTTTTCTTTGCGCGTTTTCAATGGCTCGGGTCACCAGGGAATGCTCAATAGCCTCCCCCTCTTCCATGCCCAGCTTCTGCATGATGTTTCCGATACGTTCTGATGCGAAGATTCGCATCAGATTGTCTTCTAACGATAAATAGAAACGTGAAGAGCCCGCGTCACCCTGCCGCCCGGAACGCCCGCGAAGCTGATTATCGATTCGCCGGCTTTCGTGTCGCTCTGTACCAATGATATGCAGTCCACCGGAAGCCAGTACCGCTGCATGCCGCTGCTCCCATTCCTTTTTACGACTGGCACTTTCAGCTTCATCAATTTCGCCCAGTGCTTCAAGTTCAGATTCGAGATTACCGCCGAGCACAATGTCGGTTCCACGACCAGCCATATTCGTGGCAATTGTTACGGCGCCCGGCCGACCAGCATCAGCAATGATCTGTGCTTCACGCTCGTGTTGCTTGGCGTTCAACACCTCGTGACTGATGCCCTTCTTGGTCAGAAGGCCAGATAAATACTCGGATGTTTCAATTGATGTGGTGCCCACCAGCACCGGCTGCTTGCGACCAACACAATCTTCAATATCTTCAACGATCGCATCGTATTTTTCATTTTGCGTCAGATAAATCAGATCGCCGCGATCATCGCGAACCATACTCATATTGGTAGGTATCACCACGACTTCAAGGTTGTAGATTGATTGAAACTCAAACGCTTCGGTATCTGCGGTACCCGTCATACCGGCAAGTTTGTCGTAGAGCCTGAAGTAGTTCTGGTAGGTGATAGACGCGAGGGTCTGGTTTTCCTGCTGAATAGTGACTTTTTCTTTGGCCTCAATGGCCTGGTGCAAACCATCGGACCATCGCCGCCCGGCCATCGTACGGCCGGTGAACTCATCGACAATCACTATCTGATCGTTGGCGACAATATAATCAATATCTTTCTTGTAGATGGCATGAGCACGCAGGCTGGCGTTTAAGTGGTGCAATAAGCTGATGTGTGCCGGATCGTACAGGCTGTCGTTTTCTTCAAGCATGCCCTGCTCGACCAACAGTTGCTCTACTCTATCCATACCGGTTTCAGTCAGATGAACCTGCTTGGCTTTTTCATCAGTGGTGAAATCGCCCGGACCATCTTCTTCAACAACCGCCTCAAGATGTGGCACCACCTGATTCACGGCAGCATAGGTTTCACTGCTCTCGTTGGTCGGCCCGGAAATAATCAGTGGAGTCCGCGCCTCATCGATCAGAATGGAGTCCACCTCATCAACTATCGCGTAGTGCAGGCCGCGCTGAACTTTGTCTTCCAGCGACATCGCCATGTTGTCGCGCAGATAGTCGAAACCGAATTCGTTGTTAGTTCCGTAGGTAACGTCCGCCGCATACGAGGCTCTGCGGGAAGCTGAATCCATT
>CALLLY010000290.1 GCA_938008205.1 uncultured Granulosicoccaceae bacterium | reverse complement strand
GGGCGACTGGCACAGTGACCACGCGATTGTTGCCATGGCTGATGAAAAAACCTGTGAGTTGTTAGTGTGGGATGGACATAAGCTGGTGGCTAAGGATTAATTTTGCGCGTGTTAGTCGCGTTGTTTAGATAAGCACGAGTCGTATGAGAAGGGCTCTCCCCAACACTGAGACACTGACCCTTCGGCAAGCGGAGGGATTTAATAACGGTCATGACCTGTCCAGGCAATCACGAAACCCGACGCGTGAGCGAGGCCAACCGCGATATTTCAACTGACTGACGTTCGCGGCTGAAGTAATACAAAGGCTGTGACAACACCAAAAACGGCAGGACAAAATCGAGCTTTGAAAGCAGTCTTCAGTTTTCAAGCAGGTTCAGATTCAAAGCTCTGTTTAAATTCCAGCTCCAGCTCTGCCAGTTCTGCAAGCTCCTGCTCAGTAAAACCTGCTTCTAATCTGGCTTCTCTGTTAAACGGTCCGCGCAATGCGATGCGACCGTGTTTTCTTAAGTGTTGACTGAAAGTAGCTACCGGCTCCAGACCCTGTTTTTCACATACGGATTTGAACCAGTTGTTTCCAATACGTACATGATCGATCTCTTCGAACAGAATCTGTTCGAGAATAGCCACGGTCGCATGATCACCGTGCTGAGACAGCTTTTGGATCATACCCGGAGTGACATCTAAACCACGCGCTTCCATTACTCTGGGCACCAGAGCCATTCGCACGCCGACATCGTAATCGGTAGCAACCGCCATTTCCCACATACCTCCGTGTGCCGGCATCGCTCCGTAGTCACTGCCAAGCTCGTGTAATCGAGCCACCAGCATTTCGAAATGCCGCGCCTCATCACTGGCTACCCTTATCCAGTCGCGGTAGTAGTCAACCGGCATACCGCGAAACCGGTATGCCGCATCCAGCGCCAGATTAACTGCATTAAATTCAATGTGTGCAACAGCGTGTATTAACCCTGTTCTTCCAGCCTGACTGCCCAGGCGACGACGAGGTACTTCTGACGGGTGAACCAATATAGGCAGTGCAGGCCTTCCCGGATCAGGTGTGCGCTGCGCGATATCTGCGGTCGGTACAATAAATTCGTGAGCGTCACGCTCAGGTGAGTTAACCCACGCAGTGATTTTTTCTATGGCACTTTTTTTTGATTCAATACGACAACAGTGCAGTGCCTTACTTACTTGTTGAAAAAATTCAGCCACGTTCACTTGCCTGTAGTTTATGCATACTTGTAAATAAAGACCGCGATAGTAATTCTCTACCGTTGAGCTGGTGGTGCAACAAGGCTCGCGCCAGATCACGCGCTTCTTTCATATTGCTTAAGTGGTCAAATTGTTCATTATGCAGCTCCAGCAGTGTCTGCCCACTGACGATCAGCCCCTGACTCACGCTGGTCAGTTCAGGCCCTTCAGGGATACGGTAGCGGTAATGTTGCCCGGGAGATACCGCATCTCCGCTTTGCCAATCGCTATCAAGCAATGGTGCATAGCCTGTTTGTTGTAATAAGTTAAACTCAAACTCACGCAGGGCCTGGTCTCTGGTTTCAATATTATTTATTGCTTCAATAACAGGCCAGTACAGTACAAAAAGCTCAGGTGCTGCTTCGAAGCGGGGCAACAGGTGATAAATGAGTTCGTTGATATAGTAACCGCAGGCAAGTGCCTCACCTTGCAACCTGAAACTCGCCCCCACCTCTTCTACTGCAGACAACACTGGCAGCTCACCTTTGCCAGCCCATGACACATGGAGCTTTCGAAAAGGCTGCAGAATATGAGATTTTTTTGCCTTGCCCGACTTGGCACCACGCACCAGCAGTGACATGCGGCCTTGCGCCGGCGTAAATATTTCTACGATTAAACTGGTATCGCGATAGGATCGGGCGTGAATCACATAAGCCGGATTGAGATCGTAGCGCGACTGACTCATGTGTTGTCTCAGTCAGTCTCGTAACCGAGGTTACGAATCATGGCAGCGTCATCCGACCAGCCATCTTTCACTTTAACCCACAATTGCAAATGCACTTTGGTTCCAAACAATTGTTCCATCTCTTTTCGCGCGCGACTACCGATCTCTTTTAGTGTTTTGCCACCTTTGCCAATCACTATAGATTTCTGACTGTTCTTTTCTACCCAGATTACACTGGCAATTCTTGCCAGACCGTCTGTTTGTTGAAACTCTTCAACTTCAACACTGATAGCGTAGGGAAGTTCCTGAGATAAAAACCGGGTAAGCTGTTCACGCACCAGTTCCGATGCTAAAAATCGCGATGATCGATCGGTAAGTGCCTCACCATCAAACATGAATTCTGAAAAGGGCAACAAGGCCTCTATTTCTTTTTGCAGCACTTCAATGTTATCGCCCTTAGTTGCGGAAATCGGCACTACGGTCACCGCATCATCCACGCCTTCCAGGGATTGTATCCACGGTAACAACCGTTCCTTCGGTTTAACCAGATCCACTTTGTTTACCGCAAGTATCCAGGGCTTACCCTGGCGCTGAACAACCTCCAGGGCTAATGAATCATCCGCCGTCCAGGTAAGCGCCTGTACCACCAGCACCATCACATCTGCTCCGGTGGCTGCAGAGGAAGCGGTTTTGTTTAACACACGATTCAATGTGCGCTTAGCCTGGCCGTGAATACCGGGAGTGTCCACATAGACAAACTGCGTTTCACCAAGCGTGCTAATACCGAGAAGGGCATGGCGGGTGGTCTGCGGTTTATGCGCGGTGATACTGAGCTTCTGGCCAATCAGCTTGTTCAGCAACGAAGACTTACCAACGTTGGGTCGGCCAGACAGTGCGATCGTACCGCAGCGCGTTTTCAAGTTTGTTTTGCCTCTAGTTTATTTAATGCGATTTCTGCGGCGGCCTGTTCGGCACGGCGTCGGCTTGAGCCTTCCGCTCTGGCATCGAGCGTAATTTCGTCAATGCGGGCGTGTACAACAAATGTACGGGCGTGGTCCTGCCCACGGGTTTCCACCAGATCATAAACCGGCAATGTCAGTTTGCGCGCCTGCAAATATTCCTGCAGCCGGGTTTTGGGATCTTTCTGTGGTTCAGCGGCAGGCAACTGTTGTAGCCGGCTTTTGAACAGCAGGCGGATTACCTTACGCAGCGATTCAAAATCACTATCCAGATACACGGCGCCAAGCAATGCTTCGAGCGCATCTGCCAGAATTGAATCACGATCAAACCCACCGCTTTTCAATTCTCCGGAGCCCAGCTTCAGGTAGTCGCCCAGCCCGATCTCACGAGCCACTTCCGCCAGCGTTACGCCGCGAACGAGATCTGCTCGCAATCGGCTCAACTGACCTTCGCTGTAGTCGGGTTTCAGGTGATAGATTTCAGATGCGATGATGAAATTAAGCGCACCATCGCCAAGGAATTCCAGACGCTCATTATTACGCGCACCAACACTTCGGTGCGTGAGCGCCTGTTTCAGCAGAGATTGATCAGTAAACTCGTAGTTGAGTTTTTTGGAGAGAAATCTTTCGACCGTAATCAAGGTAGTCCGGAGACAGTCCCCAAACTGCCGAGAGAAAGATCACGGTTAGATCTTACGGGTTAGTTGGTAAACTGCTCATCAAATCCAGCGACGATCTCAAGATTGTACAGCAATTTGCGTCGTTCTTCGTACTTCACATCAAGAACGAGGTTGCCGTTTGAATCACGTGCAACCGACATAACTTCTTTCGGATCGAGGTGGGTGAGATTGTTATCGGCAAACTGACGGCCAATCTTGCCCAGCACTTCGCGCTTAGAGCGATTTTTAAGCTCAGTATCGGTAACAACCTCCTGTGCAATCTTGCCAACCGCATGATTGTTGATATACACCGGCACGAGCTTAAAGCCGGTGAGACCAACAAATCCCAACACTGCCAATCCGACTACCCATTTGATCATGACGCTCCACCTTTAGTGAATTCCGTCGCCGATCCGGCTGAATTTGAACCATCCGTTATCCCAGTTGAAATGCATCCACACCATGAACGCTTTTCCGACCAGATGATCTTCGGGGACAAACCGCCAGTAGCGACTATCGTTGCTATTGTCTCTGTTGTCTCCCATAGCAAAATACATTCCCTCAGGCACCTTGTATTCGAAGTCGTCTCCGCGCGGGGTGCGCGTATTGAGAATGCGATGTTCCACACCGATAAGATCTTCTACGATCTCGATATTGGTCTGGCGACCTCCGTCCGGATCATCGTACTCGCCAATGATTTCCTGGCTGGCCGGTACGCCGTTTACCGTGAGCTTCTTGTTGCGGTACTGCAGCACATCGCCTGGCACACCGACAATACGCTTGATGTAATCGAGTCGCGGATCACGCGGGTAGCGAAAAACAGCAACATCTCCACGTTCCGGAGCCCCTGTCTGGAGGATTTTTTTGTGAATGACCGGCAGCCGCACACCATACGCAAACTTATTCACCAGAATAAAATCACCCACCAGCAGCGTTGGTTTCATAGAGCCGGAGGGAATACGAAACGGCTCAAACACAAACGACCGCAAAACCAGCACCAGCAGCAGCAATGGAAAAAATGATCGGGCATATTCGACCACAATGTTTTCTGGTTTTCTAAATATCAACGAGCCAATAAACCAGATAATTCCGCTTGCCAGCGTGATCAGCACCAACAGTAAAGAGAAGTCTATATTCATTATTATTTTGACGCCTTGCGCGTTAGCCCCCGGACTTGTTATCCACTTGTAACACCGCCAGAAACGCTTCCTGGGGAATTTCTACCCGACCGATCTGCTTCATACGACGTTTACCGGCCTTTTGTTTTTCCAACAGCTTTTTCTTACGAGTGATATCGCCACCATAACATTTGGCTGTTACGTTTTTCCGCAACGCTTTTACATTGCTTCGAGCGATAATATGCGCGCCGATAGCGGCCTGAACCGCCACATCAAACATCTGCCTCGGTATCAGCTCTTTCATGCGTTCGGCCAGCTCCCGACCCCGTGACTGAGAACGCTCCTTATGAACAATAACCGCCAGTGCATCCACCGTTTCGCCGTTGATCAGAATATCAACTTTCACCAGATCTGATTCCTGAAAACGCAGGAAGCTATAGTCGAACGATGCATACCCGCGACTGACAGACTTAAGCCTGTCAAAAAAGTCGAGTACGACTTCACTCAGTGGCATTTCATAGGTAAGCGATACCTGCCGACCAACGTACTGCATATTCTTTTGGACACCGCGTTTTTCAATACACAGAGTAATAACATCACCGAGATATTCCTGCGGCACCAGAATATTGGCCTGAATAATCGGCTCGCGGATTTCCGCCAGTTGTGCCGGCGGCAGGAGCTGTGACGGGTTGTGGATGTAACTCACCTCGTCTTTAACATCCAGCAACTCATAAATCACAGTGGGTGCTGTGGTAATCAGATCCAGCTGATACTCACGCTCCAGGCGCTCCTGCACAATTTCCATATGCAGCATACCCAGAAAGCCACAGCGAAACCCGAAACCCAGAGCGGTAGAAGTCTCAGGCTCGTAGGCCAGCGCAGAATCGTTAAGCTTCAACTTTTGCAGCGCATCCCTAAAAGACTCATAATCATCGGAGCTCACCGGATACAAGCCGGCAAAGACTCGCGGCTGCACTTCTTTAAAACCATCAAGAGCGTTTTCACACTGGCGGCTTTCAATGGTGATGGTGTCACCGACTCTCGCGGCGTCAATCTCTTTGATGCCGGCAATCACATAACCCACCTGCCCGGCCGACAGTGCTTCTGTCTGGAAGCGCTTTGGCGAGAACACACCTACGGAATCAACCTGGAACGACCGACCGGTAGACATGATGCGCATTTTGTCGCGCTTTTTGATACTCCCGTTGATTATCCGTACCAGTGAAATAACTCCGACAAAGTTATCGAACCAGGAGTCAATAATAAGCGCCTGTAGCGGCTCATCGACACTGCCTTCCGGGGGCGGTACACGCTCAACAAGCATTTCGAGTACATCGGTAATGCCCTCGCCTGTTTTGGCACTGCATTGAACCGCATCGTGCGCCTCGATACCAATAATCTCTTCAATTTCATCAACGACCCGGTCGGGGTCGGCCGCGGGCAGATCAATTTTGTTGAGGACCGGGATAACTTCGAGATCCTGCTCGATGGCGGTGTAGCAGTTAGCCACACTTTGCGCCTCTACGCCTTGTGAGGCATCGACCACCAACAGCGCGCCTTCACAGGCTGCCAGCGAGCGCGATACTTCGTACGAGAAATCGACATGACCCGGCGTATCGATAAAGTTCAGCTGGTAGGTTTCGCCATCCCTTGCGGTATACGAAAGCGACACCGACTGTGCCTTGATAGTGATACCACGCTCGCGCTCCAGATCCATGGAGTCGAGCACTTGTGCGGACATTTCTCGGGCCGTGAGGCCGCCACACTGCTGTATAAACCGATCGGCAATAGTCGACTTGCCATGGTCAATATGAGCGATGATCGAGAAGTTTCTGATTTGCGATTGTTTCATTAACTGTTGCAGTTAGCCGTAACGCCGGAATTGCGCTGTTGCCCTGGTTTTCTCAGTGATTAATTACTAGGGCGCTGCCAGCGCTTTACGCAGCGCCTGCAGATCCAGAAAATGCCGACAAACTTCCCGACCGTTATGCATCAACACCGGAACTGCCTCATTGTACACCTGCTGTAGCTCGGGGTTGTCGTCTATATCTACCAGTGTGACCTTGAAATGCAATTCTGTTGCGTAATCCTGCAACGATAGCAGCATGTCTTCGCACAAATGGCAGGCGTATCGATTTAAAAGCGTCAGTTCCGTCAAGATCGATCAATGACCGTCTTTACTACTTTGATCAATGGCTTAATCAATCGTGAGAGCAATAAAAATTGGACCCTGTTCTCGCTGCACCAGTACCGCAATGGAAGATCCGGATTCTACGGCCTCCATTGCCTTCTCGAAGTCGTCAACGTTCTCAACGTGGGTATTATCAATCATTGTCAGGATATCACCAACACGTATTCCCGCATCTTTGCCAGGGCCACTGGCAACGGCCTTCACCTCGACACCACCTGACTCCATATTTGCTCGCGTTTCGTCGTCCAGCGGTACCACTTCAATGCCCAGCTTATTACTCACCTTACTGGTGGGCGCGCTACGATTCTGTGCCAGTTCCTGCGCGCCGGGTAACTCACCGATCAGTACATCCAGCGTCACCATTTCGCCTTCACGAATAACATCCACTTTTGCGGTACCACCAGCTCTGACCTGCCCAACCAGCGGTGGTAGTGCGCTCGATTTATCAACGTAAGATCCATTAAACTCCACAATGATGTCACCGACTTTTAAATCGGAATCCGCCGCCGGACTGTCTGGCAATATTCTTGAAATTAGCGCCCCGTGTGCGGTACGCATGGAAAAAGACTCAGCCAGTTCTCTGGTGACTTCCTGAATGATGACTCCCAGCCAACCCCTGGATACCGTGCCGGTTTCTTTAAGCTGATCCGCGATGTCCATAGCCATCTCGATCGGAATCGAGAACGACAACCCCATAAACCCACCTGTGCGACTATAGATCTGCGAGTTGATCCCGACTACCTCACCCGCCAGGTTAAACAGGGGACCGCCGGAATTACCCGGATTGATCGCAACATCTGTCTGAATAAACGGGACATAGTTTTCTCTTGGCAGCGATCTGCCCGTGGCACTCACAATGCCCGCCGTGACCGAAAAGTCGAACCCGAACGGTGAGCCAATGGCCAGCACCCATTCACCCACTTTTAAAGAACTGGATTGACCAATGCGGGCGGCCGGAAGATCGGTGGCATCAATTTTTAAAACCGCGACATCACTGCGCTTATCTTTGCCGATCAGTTCTGCAACGTATTGCCTGCGATCATGCAGGCGCACAATAATTTCATCTGCACCGTCAATCACATGATTGTTGGTCAACACAAAACCATCGTCGGAAATAATAAATCCCGAGCCAAGGGAATCGGAATCGAACTGTTGTTCCTGCGCTTCCGGGGCGCCGGGCGCATTTTGCTGTTGCTCTAGAAACTTGCGGAAAAACTCTCCAAAAGGCGAGTTATCGAACTCGGGCATGGTGTTGCTGCCACTGTCGCTGGTGCCGGTTGCCGAGGAAGTACTAATATTCACAACCGACTTGTGGTTTTGCTCAACCAGTTCGGTAAAGTCCGGAAAATCCGCTGAGCTCTGCCCCGAGATCATCAGCAACAGCAATGTAAAAACCGCGTAGAAGCGCGTCAGTGTGCTCGCACCTTTCATACTCTTTCACTCTCCCGAGTCAGAAATGTCAGATCAACGAGAATGTGGATCTGGAGTTGATAACCTTTAGTGTGCTAGTGGTGCGGGATAATTCTGATACTTGGCCCGACATTCCGTGAATACCAGCGTGTGGCCAATCTGCAACTCAAAAGCCCAAAGGCAAGACCAGTTGCCGCCATGCACGCCACCATTGGTTCTGAGCGACTAATGAAGCCGTAACACACAACCGCAAATAATAGCATAAGCAGCACAGGCACAAGGTAAGCCAGCGATGACAAACCAATCAAGGTACCGCGCGAAACGCTGATGCTAACGGAGTCTCCAACAGCAAGGTTTCGCGAGGCGGTTTCAATAAATTGTCGTTGCACGCGAATGGATTTATTGTTGTCCGAGCCAATCAGTTGTCCCAGACACCGGCCGTTGCAACCGGCACACGTTGCCTGCTGGACAATGACATCAACTGAATCACGCGCCACCGCAGCAATCGATGCGCTGCAGCTGCTGCCAGACTTCACACAAGGCAGCACAGCGCTGCGGTGCAGTATTTCGCGGGCAGATTGTGGTGTTGCTGTGCTGGCGCTCGACTGTTGAGATACAGCAGGCAACCGATCTCTACCTGCCGGCAATTAACATCGACCTGGCAAGCATTTCAACGGTAATCCGGGGGACTTCCCCGACCACCGTAGCATGCCACTGCTCATGCAAAACCCCAAAAGCGTTTACCGCACCCATGGAAGTTGCTCCGTGCAACGCACCACCACCCGACTGATCGTCAGCGCCGGAGATAAACACCGACAACGACGCAAGTCCATCGGAGTACATTAGTCTTCTCACCGCATGCGTTGAGCCTGCTACCGGGGTGACTTTGTCTGAAACCAGATCAAATCCGCCAGGCAATGCCATTTCGTCCACCCCGGGGATATCTTCATTGATAATCGGTTCCACCAGTTTGAATGGTTCATCGTCGTCGACCATCCACTCATGCCGTTTGCCGCTGATCGATGCATTAAACATCTCCAGAGGAACAGATTCCGGATAGCTGATGTCAGTAAACATCACCTGCTCCACCAACGTACCGGTGTTATCACTCATGGCGGAACGAATAAGCAGAAAAGTTTCGGTATCAATCCAAAGGCGGTAACCGTAACGATAGTCATCCTGCGGGACAATATCGATCACTTTAGTGCGGCGTCCGGCGACTCTTTCGTCACGACCTTTACGGAATTCGTAAAATTCCGCCAGCGACGTAAGCTGTGCAGTGTCGAACTGTGGAAAAGGTGTTCGAGGTTGCGCTTTACTGACAATCACTGACTTGGTACCAGGCCAGATACACACCACGCTGTCGGCGTCGCGAATAATCTCTCTGGCTTCGCCATTCAAAGAGATCAGACGCTCATGCTCAACACCGTTGATCTTACTGTGGTAGATCTTCATGGTCTCAACGTCGTTACCATGCAAATATACAA
This sequence comes from uncultured Granulosicoccaceae bacterium, assembly GCA_938008205.1. Lineage (GTDB taxonomy): Bacteria > Pseudomonadota > Gammaproteobacteria > Granulosicoccales > Granulosicoccaceae. The sequence continues at coordinate 18,650 of CALLLY010000290.1, read as the reverse complement.
ACGTGCCAACGTAGGTTTGATCCTGCATGGCGCGAGACATTTTCTCGATCCACTCGCGACCCAGCTCATCCGCCTGCATAGCGCTGTGCTTTACAGACTCATCAGCCACTTTGGCATTGGCATGAACCGGTACAGACGCCATCGTGCCGCCCATCGCGACCGCCGCGATGAGCGATAACATGAGCGACCTAGAAACTTTCATTAACTAATTCCGAGTCGTATCCAACCACGCGTGTGTGAGCCACCAGCCCCTGCACCCGCGCCATGTTTGAATCTTCAAGATGATTGAGCAGCAGCGAGTTCAGACGTTGCTCCACTTTTGCGTCGCGCTCACCGGACACCGGCACCCAGTTGGTTCCGGAATCACCACGATAGACTGTTCTGACCAATCCGGTGTCCACTGACGCAACCGTGACCGGTGTGGCCGGTGACTCGACGACCGCTTCAGCGACTGTGTTATCCGCTGGCGCCTGGCCCGTGCTCTGCGAGTTGCCAAGCACCTGCCAGCCGATAAAACCGGCGGCGGCAACGCTTGCGGCCAGCCCCAGCCCGGCAAACGGCAGCCAGGTCGGTGCTGAATGCGTCTCACGTTGCTGCACTGGTCTGGTTTGAGTGCGGGAACGTTTTGCCTCTGCGAACGGAATCACGTCGGCGGTAGCGTCGCTGATGTCGTCTTCGAGTGCGATTTTTTCGCTCACCAGGCTGGCAAAGTTACTGGGCAGCGCAGCATGATGTTCTTTTTGCATGACATCGCGGATCAAATGATAGCTCTGCCAGGAACCGCGACACTGATCGTCGCAGGTTGCGCGGTACAGAACATCGTCATTGCTGTTGAGCTCACCATCCAGCAGAGCCGAAAGCTCCTGCAGGTATTGCTCATCTGCCTTATTGCCGTTTGCGTTGTTATCGGATCGCATACGTTAGTGCTCTTCTACTATTGCTGTGTCATAGAGTAACGGGCGAAGCTGCTGATCAATTGCATCGCGCGCTCTAAATATTCTTGATCGTACTGTGCCGATAGGACATTCCATGACTGTCGCTATCTCTTCGTACGACATCCCTTTCAGTTCTCTGAGTGTGATCGCCGTTTTAAGTTCATCCGGCAAATGCTCGATTGTGTCGTTCACAACCTGGGCAATCTGATCAGTCATCATTTCACGCTGGGGATCAGCCAGATCGTGTAATGTGGTTGCTGATGCGTACTGTTCTGCCTCTTGCGCATCGGTCCCTTCAGTGATGCGCCGTGACATGGATGCCAAATGATTCTTCGCGGTATTTATCGCAATGCGATACAGCCATGTGTAAAACGCGCTGTCTCCACGAAAATTTTTCAGCCCCCGGTAAGCCTTGATGAAGGCTTCCTGAGTAACATCCTGCACTTCGGCGTGGTCGTGTACAAACCGGGAAACCAGATTTGCGATCTTGTGCTGGTATTTCAGCACCAGCAGATCGAACGCCGCCTTGTTCCCCTCCTGAACTTTGCGCACCAGTGCCAGGTCTTCGTCCTTCTCACTCATGGCAACAAGCTTCCGAACCGACCGGTTCACTATTCAGACAGCGGCAGTTTTCTCCGCAACCTGCCGTATGACCGGTGAACAGGAGTAATAGTTCTACAACCATTAGCATATTTTTCTCATAACCCTGGGCGTTGCCGAGACTTCTGGCAATTTGTGTCGCGCATTCTACACCTTATGGGCAGATGCCGGGAAATCAGCCTCTACCTGAAGAAGTGCTGGCGATAGTGTCGAAGCTCGTCAATTGAATCGCGGATATCACTCAGGGCAAGATGAGCCGACTGCTTCTTGACCCCTTTGGCGACATCGGGGGCCCAGCGTTTGGCAAGCTCCTTAATGGTGCTAACGTCCAGATTTCGGTAATGGAAAAAAGTTTCAAGAGAGGGCATGTGCCGGACCATGAATCGCCGATCCTGACAAATGCTGTTACCGCACATCGGGCTCACCCCGCTGTCTACCCAGCGGGACAGAAACTCAATGGTGGTCGCCGAGGCATCCTCTTCAGACAGCCGACTCTCCCGAACCCGCTCGACCAACCCGGATGACGTATGGTGCGAAGTATTCCATTCATCCATGGCAGCCAGTATTTCATCACTCTGGTGGATCGCCATGACCGGACCTTCCTCGAGAATTTCGAGTTCTGAGTTAGTGACGATAGTGGCAATTTCGATCACTTTGTCCGAATCCGGATCGAGGCCCGTCATCTCCAGATCAACCCAGATAAGATTGTCTGATACTTGATTCATTGCTAACAGGCTCCGTTGACCGACAGTCGACTCGCGACACGAGTGGCGGGCAGAGTACAATATGCGAAAGCCGCGCACCACCTGCCGGCTCGAATGTCGCCGCGCGTACCCTGGCGAGTTGTACAACCGCTGATTATTTTATAGCCAAGAGTGAACCAATTATCCGAGCTAAAGACACAGTAAGTTGTCGTTTACACCGACAATTCAGCGCAACGCGAATAACATGAACAGTCAACCTGAAGAGACCCGGTTTGAAGCCCGGGTCATCGCCAATCGCGGCGCTGATTTGCTGGTACGGGACGAAGCCGGCGGTCACTACACCGCCGTACCACAAAAGAAACTCGGTCTGGTGGTGTGCGGTGATCGCGTACTTTGTGAAAAACCGGACCACCTGGAAAGTCACGCAGTAACCAGCGCAGACTCTCCGCACCAAAGCATTCTTCGTGTTTCCGGCATAGAGCCACGCCGAAGTGTATTGGAAAGAACCGACCGCCGCGGGCAGCCCAAGCCGATCGCGGCGAATGTCACGCAGCTGGTGGTAGTCACTGCACCGAAACCACCGTTTGATCGCCTTCTGATCGACCGGTACACCATTGCCGCCCGTCATATGGGCGTCGAACTTGTGTTAGTGATCAACAAAGCCGACCTGATCAGCGACAATCAGGCAGATTCTATCGATGCGCTTTACTCTGCGATCGGTTACCCGGTCATTCGGTGCAGTTGCGAAGCCGATTTGGGGCTCGATGCTCTTGCCACAGCACTTGCCGGGCAGACATCGATTCTGGTGGGCCAGTCCGGTGTTGGAAAATCTTCAATTTTGACGAAACTGCTGCCGGAACAATCGATCAGAACCGGCGCACTATCCGAAATATCCGGCCTGGGCCGACACACCACCACCGTCACTACCTGGTACGACCTGAAGCACGGGGGCGCGATCATCGATTCCGCTGGAGTCAGACAATTTTCTCTGGAACACCTGTCCGGTGTCGACATACAGGCCGGGTTTGTAGAAATTGAAGCACTTTCTCACGAATGTAAGTTTCGCGACTGCACTCACCGGCACGAGCCGGAATGCGCCGTGCTCAAGGCACTCGGCAACGAAACGCTGGCCTCCAGCCGCTACCAGCATTTTCAATCTATTCGTTCGCCCGAATCCTGAGTTTAACCGCATCGAATGATGTCGTCGTGCTCGCAGGCTTTGAATAACCGAGGGAGATGCGCCACTAGCTCTGGCTGCGTTACTTCAAAATACGACACTAATTCGTCTATAATCGGCAAGCTGAGTTTCTTGCTGCTCGGAACCTTCCAGCTGTCACCGTGTCACTCAATCCTTCTAAATCTTTACTCAAGGCCAAGCAACTAGATGCCCGATAACGCAAAAATCTATTACACATGGACCGATGAAGCACCTTCTCTGGCGACATTATCGTGGTTGCCCATCGTGCAGGCTTACACAGCGACTGCCGGTATTAGCATTGAAACCGCTGATATCTCGCTGGCCGGACGAATCCTCAGTGCATTCAGTGACACCCTGCCATCTGCGCAACAAGTGCCCGACCACCTGGCAATGCTTGGCGATCTGGCCACTCAACCGCAAGCCAACATCATCAAGTTGCCGAACATAAGCGCATCAGTACCGCAACTAAAAGGTGCGATAAAGGAATTGCAGGACAGCGGCTACGATATACCAGACCATCCGGACAATCCTGACAATGCACAACAGCAGGACATCAGATCACGGTACGACTCGGTTAAAGGCTCCGCGGTTAATCCAGTACTTAGAGAAGGAAACTCAGATCGCCGTGCACCCACTGCAGTAAAGAACTTTGCAAAGAAATATCCCCATTCAATGGGCGCCTGGTCTGCGGATTCTAAAACCCACGTCAGCACCATGAGCGGCGGGGACTTCCGTGCCAACGAAGCTTCAGTCACTATCCCTGCCGAAGATACTTTGCAGGTAACCCATACTGCCGCTGATGGAACAACAACGGTTTTATCAGAAGCGATTCCGGTACTGAAAAACGAAATCGTCGACGCAACGTTTATGAGCAAGAACGCGCTGCTTAGCTTTATAGATCAACAGGTAGCAGACGCGAAAGACCAGGGCGTGCTGTTCTCGCTGCACTTGAAAGCGACCATGATGAAAGTCTCTGACCCGATGATATTCGGCCACGCAGTACGCATCTTCTTCAAAGATCTGTTTAACAAACACGAAGCTGCCCTGAGCTCTGTTGGTGTCAACGTAAATAACGGCCTCGGCAATCTACTCAACGCCATACAGAAACTGCCGGATGAGCAACGTAACGCGATAGAAAGAGATATTGAATCTATCATGCAAGCTCAGCCCGATCTGGCGATGGTAAACTCCGACAAGGGTATTACCAATCTGCATGTGCCCAGCGACGTGATCATCGATGCTTCCATGCCTGCCATGATCCGCAGCTCCGGCAAAATGTGGAACGCCAACGGAGAGCAACAGGACACCAAAGCCGTCATACCGGACAGCAGCTACGCGGCGCTTTATCAACGCACCGTCGATTTCCACAAGCAGCACGGTGCATTCGATCCTGCTACCATGGGCACCTGCCCTAATGTTGGATTGATGGCTCGCAAGGCAGAAGAATACGGTTCGCATGACAAAACATTTGAAATGCCAGCCGATGGCACTGTCAGGGTGACCAACAGCGCAGGTGAAACACTGATTGAACATCAGGTTGAAAGTGGAGATATCTGGCGTGCTTGTCAGGTGAAAGATGCACCTGTTCAGGATTGGGTAAAGCTTGCTGTCAGTCGCGCCAAAGCCACCGGATGGCCCGCTGTGTTCTGGCTCGACGAAGACCGCGCTCACGACGCTCAGTTAATCATCAAAGTTAACCATTACCTGAAAGACTACGACACCTCAAACCTGACTATAAAAATCATGTCTGTCGCCGATGCGACCACCTATACCCTCGATCGTATAAAGAACGGTGAAAACACCATATCAGTAACCGGTAACGTATTGCGTGATTATCTAACCGACCTGTTTCCTATTCTTGAGCTGGGCACCAGCGCCAAGATGTTATCTATTGTTCCGCTGATGAACGGCGGCGGACTGTTTGAAACCGGCGCCGGCGGATCCGCACCTAAACACGTGCAACAGTTTCAACAGGAAAACCATCTGCGTTGGGATTCACTTGGAGAATTTTTGGCACTGGCGGTATCCCTTGAACACCTGGCGGAAACAACCGATAACGCTAAGGCCAAAGTCCTCAGTGAAACACTGGATAGCGCCACTGAACAGCTGTTAAACACAGGCAAATCCCCGTCTCGCAAAGTCGGTGAAAACGACACGCGTGGCAGCCACTTTTACCTGGCGCTTTACTGGGCTCAGGCATTGGCATCACAAACCGACAACACTGAACTGGCATCTCAATTTAAAGACATTGCCGCAAGTTTGCAGGAAAAAGAACAAGAGATTGTCGAGGAGCTACTGGATGTTCAGGGCGACGCTGTAGACACCGGCGGGTATTACTTTCTGGATGAAAAGCTCGCCTCAACTGCGATGCGCCCAAGCTCTACGCTGAACACGATTATCGACAGCATGGGCTAATCCGACTGGTAACGTGGCAGGATAATTTCAAAACGAACCGACCCGGTTCCTTCTATATTCACGCCACGCACTGTGGCGTGATGAAAATCTGCAATAAGCTTCACGATATATAACCCTAACCCCATATGCGGTTGATCATCGCGGTGATCACGTTGCGTTACCATCGGTTCAAACAACTCATCACTCATTCCTCTCGGCAGTGGCGGACCTGCATTCTCAACATAAAACGTTATAGTATTTTCGTGACCAAACAACCCCAGCACAATCTCTGAATCCGGCTGACTGAAATCCAGTGCGTTGGACACCAGCTTATCGAGCATTTGATGCAATAACTCAAAGGATGCCAACACTTCAAAATGTCCCAACTCTGGCACATCCACCTCAAAGCGGCGTTGCGGATAAGTACTGGCATACACATCACCGGCAACACTGATCCAATCCCGCAGATTTACCCGCTGTTTTTCTGACAGCTCAATCGTTTGTTCCAGACTACTGGCTTCTGAAAGATTACGGATTAACTTTTGTAGCCTCGCGGCCCCCTGCTGTGCACGTTCAACAGATATTTCCGTTCGCTGATCAAGTGAATTTTTATCTATATTCTCAAGTGACGTCGTTACCACACTTAACGGTGTTCGTAACTCATGCGACAGCTTTGACCCCAATGACTGAAGGTATCCGGTATAGTTGCCAAGGCGATTAATAATGCCATCAAAGCTTCGTGATAAATCGCCAATTTCATCCGGCGCATCGGATGCATGGATAGCTCCGGCTATTTTTCCATCACGAGTGACCACACCCTCCACTTCATCACGCAACTTACGTATCCGCCAGGACAAAAACGTCGCATAAGACAACAGAATAGCGGCGACCAGTACTATCGCAAAACCAAATATTTTCACCAGTCGCAATATTGCGGTTTCAGTAAAGTCACTCAACGCAGCACGAGGTTGTTGTGTGAGCACATACCCGTGTAGATCATCGTTGTGGTTGATTTTCTGCAACGCGGTTAAAAACACTCGATTGTACTTATCTTTGTAAAAAGCCGGCCCACCTGCGGCCAGGTTTTCAAACACCGTGAAATCGGCACCACCGAGCTTGCCGGATTCTATTTCAGATAAGGTTTTTGCATCGACATTCTTTGACAACGACCAATTGATAAAACGATAGACAACCGCATCGAACAGATTGGCATTCTCGGGCTCAAAGGCTCGAACCGAAGCATCCGGTGCACGTTGATCAGCATCGGCTTTAAGCCAGCCCTGCGCATCAAACACACGCACGCGCATACCAGGTTGTGTAAAAACATCGAGTTGACTGGAAAGTACTGCGTCGACCACTTGCAGCCGGCCAGTATCATCGACTTCATTGGGGTCGAACATTCCTGTCCATAGTGGCACACCGTCACGCTGATCAAGATCGATCACCGACAAGCCGAACACGTTGTCTAACGGCAGCGGTATCCGCATTTCCACATGGTAGCCGGTACCCGTTTCTACCAGCGAAGCAATATATCTGTTGTCGGTTAACACAGGGCGTTCACCTTCGAACGGCTCACCATGGTAGCGACCCAGCGCCCGACCCGGTGCCTCCCAACGAAATGTGTAGCGTCGAATACTATTGTTTTCAGTTAGCACCCTTATGATGATGCTGTCACCGGTTGAGATACTGCGTTGCTCTGGCTGATGAAACAGCAATTGATCATCGCGCACTCGCAGGAACAAATACAGTCGGCCACCGCGCGCTGCGGCATGAACACCAACAACACTGGCTGCTGCAACGTCCTCGGCTTCAACCGACAACTTGTTTTGCGAGTAAATAAATTCCCGCTGCGACAATTCAAAGGTTGCCCAGTCATGCGCATAACCATCGAGTAGTACCGGACTGTCGAGCTGTGCCGCAAGCAGGGTTTTCGATTCGGGTCGAACGGCACCACCGAAGCCTGCAAACCCTGCCCCTTTATCCAGCGCGGTATCGTTGTGGCTCAACGAGTCGGCAATGGAGTCGGTGCGGCTTTGTGCAACAGACAACTGATTCGTCCGCAGGTTGCGGTCGAGTTCTGCGATAAAAAGAAATACCGCCCACGGCAGAATAAGCAACGACAGGCTGACCAGCAGCAGTTGCGAACGAAGCTTCAAAACGCGTTCAACACAGTACTCATAAGCGGGTCGTCACTATAGTGATCACGATAACCACCGGTACCCCATACCATAGGCAGTTTCTATACACTCAAAACTCGCATCAAGTGACAGGAATTTTTTTCTGATACGTTTAATGTGAGAGGTAATGGTGGCATCGTCCAGTACCACGTTGGCCGCATCCATCAGTTGTCCACGGGTTTTAACGTGTCCGGGGTGCTTCACTAATGCATACACCATCCAAAGCTCCGTGACGGTTAACGGTACCGGATCGGTTTTCCAGGTTGTTACCATGCGTTGTAAATCAATTGATAAATCACCCACAGTGATCACATCTTCAGGAAGCTGTGGCTGCTTAAACGCATCGATCCGGCGAAACAGTGCCACCACCCTGGCTGCCAGGTGTTCCAGGCTGATATCTTTGGTGAGGTAGTCGTCAGCACCGAGCCGCAATCCGGATATGGTGTCCAGCTCCGAATCACGCGCGGTCAGGAAAACAATCGGCAGTGTCGGCGCCATGCTGCGCAACTCACGGCATAGCTCAAAGCCCCCTTCTATTTCCGGCCCCAGCCCGACATCAATAATCGCGAGCTCCGGCAGTTTGTCTGCAAAAGCGTCCAGCGCCTGTGCCCGATTGCTGTAAACTCGCACCCGATAGCCGTGGCGTTCCAGCGCTTCCTGATAATTAGACTGCAGTGCAGGCTCGTCTTCAACAATCGCAATTTCCCGATTCATGGTATGCCTGCAGGTAAAACCATGATTTTAGCGTAATTAGTGCGCATCCAGAAACAGGGCGTAGCGAGGTTGACTCACGTGCGTGAAATTTTGCCGACTACATGTGGGCGCTTAGTCACTCATAAGTAACACCATGTAGTCGGTGAAAGTTCGCGTCGCGTGAGCCGATCGCAGTAGCGCTGTTTCTGGATGGGCACTAATTAGTGCACGCTAACCAGCCAAACCGGCGAAGACTTTGGCTTGGTGGTCGCTATCACTATAATGCGGCATCCAGAACTCTGGCACCGTGCTTGTGCGCCAGTTTTTTCCAGCACCTTTTGTTTTCCAAGCGAGATAATCCGTGACTACCGAAAGAGAATCGATGGACTTCGACGTGGTGATAGTTGGAGGCGGCCCTGCCGGCCTGTCAACTGCCTGTCGCCTCATGCAACTAGCCACTGAAGGCGACAAAGAACTCAGTGTTGTCGTGCTTGAAAAAGGCTCTGAAATCGGCGCACATATTCTGTCGGGTGCAGTCCTCGAACCCAAGGCCATGAACGAGTTGTTTCCGGATTGGAAAGAACGCGGCGCACCGCTGAACACCGCCGTGACCGGTGACGAAATGCACTTTTACACCAGTATGGAAAAATCCATCAAAGTGCCGAATTTCATGATTCCCAAACCCATGCATAACGACGGCAACTACATTGTCAGCCTCGGTAATGTTACTCGCTGGCTGGGAGAACAGGCCGAAGCACTCGGCGTAGAAATATTTCCAGGTTTTGCCGCCGCGGAAATCCTGTACAACGACGATGGCAGTGTTGCGGGCGTTGCCACCGGTGACATGGGAATCGGCTCAGACGGTGAGCAAAAGGACAGCTACGAACCCGGCATGGAACTGCGCGCAAAGTACACCATATTTGCCGAAGGTTGCCGTGGTCATCTGGGCAAACAGCTCATTGCCAAATTCAAACTCGACGAAGGCAAAAGCCCGCAGCACTATGGCATTGGCATTAAAGAGCTATGGAAAATCGATGCGGATAAACATCAACCGGGGCTGGTCGTGCACGGTGCCGGCTGGCCATTGAATGAAAGTGGGGCTACCGGAGGGTCTTTCCTGTATCACCTTGAAGATAATCAAGTGGTGGTCGGTCTGATTACTGACTTGAGTTATGACAACGCGCACCTGAGCCCGTTCGATGAATTTCAGGTATTCAAACATCACAGCACCATCAAATCTGTACTTGAAGGTGGCGAACGGATTTCCTACGGTGCCAGAGCGATTGTCAAAGGCGGGCTTAATTCGCTGCCTAAAATGACTTTTCCGGGTGGGCTTGTTGTTGGCTGCGATGCCGGCACCCTGAACTTTTCAAAAATCAAAGGCAGTCATACCGCAATGAAGAGCGGCATGATCGCCGCAGAAACTTTGTTTGCCGAGTTTAGTGCCAATGCAGACAGTACCGGCAAAGAGCTCGATGCTTTTACTGAGAACTTCAATAACAGCTGGCTGTATGAAGAGTTATATTCATCACGCAACTTCGGCCCTGCGATGCATAAGTTTGGCACATACATCGGTGGTGCCTTCAACTACCTGGATCAAAACATTCTGCGTGGCAAAATGCCGTTCACTCTTCGTGACGATACACCGGACTACGCTACGTTAAAAACCGCTGCAGACAGTCCAAAGATCACCTACCCCAAACCCGACGGTAAAATCAGTTTCGATAAACCCAGCTCGGTGTTTTTATCGAATACCAACCACGAAGAAGATCAGCCGTGTCACCTCACTCTGGCGGACGACTCTATTCCATTGTCCAAAAATCTACCCACCTGGGCGGAGCCTGCACAGCGCTACTGCCCTGCCGGTGTTTATGAAGTGGTTGAAAAAAACAACGAACAGGTGTTTCAGATTAACGCTCAGAACTGCGTGCACTGTAAGACGTGTGACATTAAGGACCCTAGCCAGAATATCACCTGGGTGGTGCCGGAAGGTGGCGGTGGTCCTAACTACCCGAATATGTAAACAGCACTGGCGGGTGTCAATTTCACCCGCCACACTAACCTAATCCAGGAGTCTGCGCGGCAGAACCTCTGCTACTGCGAACGCAGACCTCTAGCGTTGTAGCAGTTCGAGTTATCTGTTGTCCTGATCGTCAGCTGCCGAATTATCCACGGCAGGAACTTTATCCGTTTGTTTGTCTTCCACCATCGATTGCAGGGATTCTGCGTCGTCGCTGTTGTCAGTACCGTCCCTTTCTTCAAGTACCGGCACTGGATCAATCAATCTCCATGCAGGCATAGAAGCCAGTACGCTGCTGAGTAACAATCCACCTCTGATCAGCCAGATAATGTACCCAATAGAAAATCCGGCAGATAAACTGATCGCACCCCCGATTACCAGCTCCTTCTGTTGAACGTTCGTCGCCACGTCATCCCGAATTTTATTCATTTCCTGCTGAACAGATTTTGCCATACCGGATGGATTATCTGTCGCCATATAAAATAACTGCTGCAATTGAATGACAGCGTCCGACTGCGCAACCACAGACTCTATTTCCTGCTCCGCAAAACCTGTGATCACCGAACGTTGTCTGCCGTGTTTGATCACGGTATCTTCAAATGACTGAAGGTAGACAGCCTCAGCACTACCATCAACGGCAAACAAAAACGGATCGGTCGGTGTTTCGGTGTTGTTCTCCGGAATCGTTGTATCCGTAGCAGTTGTGCTGACAAGATTATCCTCGACACCGGTAGAGGTATTGGTATTGGTAGTGCTGATAAACGGTATCGGGTCCGGTGAGTTTAGGTCCAGTACAATCTGATCCGGCAATGCCGCATCAAATTGAGGTTCTATGGCAATTTCAAAGTCGCTTTGCGCAATTGCACCTGCAGAGTCGGTAGCAGTAATCAGAACCTGTATGGTACCTACTGCCGTTACATCGGGAGTACCACTGAACTCGCCTGTTACCGGATCAAAGTCCAGCCACAATGGCAAAGGCAACCCGTTAGCGAGTGTCGCGGTATAGGTCAGTTCATCATCGGCATCAACATCTGTAAATAAGTCAGCCGGAAGGGCCAGCTGTAATGGCTGATTAGCGACTGCCTGTAAATCCTCTACTTCTCCGGCTGATGGTTGATCATTACGCGGAGTAATTTCAATTTCCACCATACCAATACTACCCAGCAGGGTATTCAATTCACTCTGCGAATCAACAACACGATAGGTGAAACTGTCAGAGCGCGTCTCGCCGCCATCATGCGTATAAGTAAAGGTGCCATCAGTGTTTAGTTGCAGCGCGCCGTGTATCGGCGCTCCTACTAATTCGACCAGTAACTGAGATACCGGCGTGTCAAGATCAGTATCATTTGCGGTAATACTGGTTGCATTAGAGCTTAGAGAGGAGATGACGCCACCTTCGCCAACAATAACCTTGTCCTTATGTGCCTGTGGTGAGTGATCACTCTGTACTGCAATTTCAATAACGTATGCTTCTTCTGACTGATTAGCGCCGTTATTATCAGCGCTGCCACTGTCGACCACATGAAAACGAATAATCTCTGTCAATAGTCCACTGGTAGTCGGGTCAGGAACATACTGTAATTGCCCCATGTCGATTATCTGCTTGCCAACAAAGTCACCGGGGCTGACCTGCGCTCCGGACAACTGCACCGCACCAAGGTCAGGCAATTCAGTTATTTTTATTCCAAGCAACTCATCGCCATCATCTGCGTCGTGAAATGCCAGTTGTTCTACCGTAATTGCGAGTGGTGTCAGGTGATCCGTCGCCATGAAACTGTTGGCTCCCAACGGAGCGTCTGCAACATCAGCTACTGATAAATTCACATTGTAATTATTAAATAGAACAGGGGCGGTGGTGCTTGTATCATAGATACTCAACACCATTTCACCTTCATGCACTTCGCTTCCATCGTGCACCAGCAAGATATTGCCATCAGCAAGATCGCTTAACGAAAACTCCGTGATGGAAAGGTTAGTTCGTTCATCAACGACACTGAATTGCTCGGCCAGCTCCGACAAAACAATCAACAGATCACTATTTTGCAGGTAACCCCCGGCGCGTAACACCTGAGCATCGGACAACACTAACTGCCCTCCCTCCAGCAACAGCCAGTCGTCAGCTACCTCAAAAGACAATGGGTCACGGATATCAATATTGAAATCACCGGTGATCGGCGACGCACCATCCTCTCCCCCATCAGACAAACTAAACCCAAAATGATCCTGCGGGGCTGTCGAACTGTATGGCAAGTAGGAAACTCGCCCCAGATCAATATCTTCCTGACTGAAAATTTCACCCTCAACCAATACACTGCCATTAAGCCGTAACTCCCCGGAATCCGGCGCATGGGTGATCGTATAGCTCTGAGCATCAGACGTACTATCACCGGCATCCGGATCATTTGCAGCTAAATGAACATTATCTACGGTCGACTGAAGGCCTAATATAGTTTCCAACTTATTATTAACAGCCAGAGCCGGGCTTTCATTGAGATCCGTTATCTCTACCGGAACCGCTATAACCACCTGATCGCCCACGGAGTTGCTTACAATGACGTCTACAGCGTAACTGCTTTGCGTCTCAAAGTCGGGCTCTTCAACGATGACAATATTATTGAAGCTGTCTATTTCAAAAGGGGTCGAGTTACTCAACAGCTCATAGTCGAGCACATCGACAACTTCAACATCAGTAATCACAGCCCCCACCTGGCCCGGTGTTAAGGATTTAAACGAAATACTCGTGATTGCATTCGTCGCGGTAAACGCCAGTGTATGCGCTTGCCATTGCAGGTTTGTTCGAGACCAGTCAGGGAAATACTCAAATTCGACCTCGAGCCGTTCGTCACCGGCTTCAACTTCCATCCGTACTTTACCGTCAGGCGGATACAACAGAAAGTTTCCGCTTAACACAAAACTCAATTCATATTCAGCACCGGGTACGGTTGAAATCTGCTGAGTAATTATTCCCTGACTTCCACCATTCATATCCACCGCAACCCCACCGTCCGGACCATTGCCCCACGATGAGCCACGTAAATCAATAGAACCACTGGCGACCGTCCAATCCCCAAGTGTAGAACCGAAATCCAGACCGCTGGCGGTATAGCGGTTGAAGTCCGGTAACGGATTCGCTGCAGCAGCAAAGTCACCATCGCTAAGACGGGAAAATTCGAGCGGTATTTCCAATTCACTTAGTGCCCCGACTAAGGTACCTGGTGGGGAATTTTCGGCGACTTGAAATGGCAGAACAGAGTTACTACCGGGGTTCGTCGGTTCCTCTATCGGTAAAATCACTAAATCCAGTGTCCCTGTGTTCTGGGACAAATCAGATCCACCTGACTGCACACCGCCGGCATCCCGGACACGGTATTCTATCTCCCGCTGGACACTGCTGTCTGTCTGTGGCACCGGCACATAACGCAAAACGCCATCGACTATCTCATCGGCAAGTACCTCGTGCCCGCTGCTAACCGCTGTTTCGTTATAGACTACCTGTCCATCTACAGGCAGCGTTTCAAAACGGATGGCAAGAAGCTCGTCTCCTTCTACGGGATCACTAAAGCCAAAGTCTGCCAGCTTGAATACATAGGGCGCACCAGAACTTATTGTTACACTGCCATCTACGGCAACGGGAGCGTCGTTACGAGCTACAACCTCCAGTGGCATCGCAAAATCATTAGATTCGCCTGAGGAAGACAACAGACTGATAGAAACGATACGATCATCGGTTGATGGATTGTCGCTGCTATTAACGTAACGGATGCTGCGCAACACGTCCTCCCACACAGAAGCCTGTGCATCACCGGTTAACATTAAAACACCGCCGGACACGTCCCATGAACTGCTGATAAGACTATTCGCTGCGATCGATAGCTGATCTTCACCAATGTGGTATCCGTCAACAGTGACGCTTGCACTGGTGATATTCCGGCCATCTACCGATTCAACCAGAAGCCCGGGCACCAGTTCCAGCGGCTGCGAATTCTCAACATAGACTCGCGTTGAGATATCGGGGGTTGTCAGAACGACCGGGTATACAGGAACATCGAGGTTTACGGTGACCTGTTCTGCCACGCTGGTGTCGTTAAAGTCATCCATAACCAGAAACTCGACTTGTCTGATCGGATCAGCAGAAGCTTGCGGCGAGTTCTCCGACTGATACGATACAGTGCGCAATGCATCGCGATAGGTATAGTTATCGGCGTTTCCGGAAAGCGTCAGCATTCCGGTTATCGGATTCCAGTCACTGGTAAGTGAGGCAGGTGGGGAGACAGATAATATATCAACACCCGGCGCATAATTGACCAGCTGCACTGTTGCCTGACTCAGTTGCGAGCTGTCCCTGTCGGCAAGCTCAAGTAAAGGTGCCAGCGGTATGGCGGGGGATCGATGTATATAGGCGATATCTGTAACCGGCAGTCCACTAAGCGCTGGCGGATCATTGATCGGCAAGACTTCAACATCAACTACTGTGCTGCCAGCAGAGAGTGCATTATCACTATCTATTCCACGTAGCGAAAATGCTTTCTGGATACCAACGGCATCAGTATCCGGTGTCCAGTACGCATTCACTGCAGAGTTAATTTCAGCAATACTCCCCGGAACATAGTCGATGGTACTGTTTTGATCCGGCCCCAATGCAAGCGTACCTGACACAAGGCCGGTCACCTGGAAGGCGCTGACAAAACCGTCTTCCGCATCACTGTTGGCTACCTGTAAAACCAGCTGCGCTACCGTTATTTCTATCGTAGTGTCTTCATTCGTTTGTGAAGCCGGCCCGTTGAACCCTGTTACTTCGGGGTTATCGTTAACCGGTAACACCGTAACAGACACGGTAATAGAATCGGACACGTCTCCACCACTGTCAGCCACGGTGTAAGTTAATAAATCAGTACTCACCTCACTGCCGTTATGCGCGTATTGAATCTCTCCTGCGGCACTGACCAATGCTGTGCCATACAAAGGAGCATCAACCACAGTCACCGTTGAAGGTACCAAAGGCTCGTCTGCCGCCATATCGTTATCGAGTACGACAATCGCGACGGTGCCGTCCTCTACAACGGTAGCAGTATCAGCAACAGCCTGCGGGTGAGTTTCTGTGACGGCTATAGTCAGAATACGGTTAATACTTACCGCCGTTGCATCCGGGCCTGAGTCGTTGAATCGCAAGGCGATGGCATCATTGTCACTATTCAATCCGTCGTGCTGGTAACTTAGCTCTCCGGCATTTACCTGCAGTTGAGAAAAAGTACTGCCCGTACCAATGACACTACCTCCCAACAACAGGGAACCTCGAACCGGCTCGCTGGTCACTGTGATTATGCGCTGAGCATTATCAACATCTTCATCCGTCGCGGTTATGTCAGTGACATCGAAGGTATGTGATTCTCCTCGCAGAATGGTCATGGGACTGACCATCAGTGACGGCGGATCGTTAGTTCCACTGACATCGAAAGTTATACTAGCGACAGAACTGGTATCAACGCCGCCGTGCAATTCACCACCATCGTCGACTACCTGATACCTCAGAGAATCATAGTCAACCCCATGTGCGTTTTGTTCTGGTTCGAAAACCAGATTGCCGGTGCCGATCTGCGTGACTGTTAAGGTATCTCCATTTACCACTGGAAAATTATTAAAGGTCAGAGATCCATTGGTCGGTACACTGACAAACTTAACTGACTGCAGGTTGTTGCCATCATGAGGGTCTGAAAAACTAAAAGCAGCGGGAAATAGCGAAACGGGGGTATCTTCAACCGCTGCAAATCTGCTATCCGCTACCTGCGGTGGATCGTTGACCGGAGTAATATTCACATTCATGGAGCCAAGCGGCACCGTATTCGAAGCTCCATAGTGTAGCGTTGCTATAATGGTATCCGCGCCGTTTCCGTTGATATGCTCAGTACCACTGAGATAACTGATTGCGCTGGTGTCAAGATAACTGTTGAGCGACGCGACGTTGCCACTCACCAGCAACGAGGTGCCAGCAGCGCCGACGGTTACAGAAGCATCACTACGCCCGCTTAGGATACCGCCGGTAGTACTGGCCAGCTGTAGAGTCAGATCACCGGTGTAGTCTGCTGCATCAAAAACAACACTGCTCAGATCTATTGCACTGGAGGTGTCTTCTATAACTGTGGCAACACCGGGAAGCGAACCGGTATTTACCGGCGGATCAAATACCGGTGTCACGCTGCCGGCGATTTCCGAATAGTCCAGAGCGTAGGGAGTAGTGCCTCCACGAACGGTAACATCAGCAACCGAACGCAGTGTACCTGCCGTTAATCCGCCACTATAGCTATTGTCGATCGCATATACCTCGATGACAGGCACGCTGCCATTGTAATCAGCAGCCGGTAGAAATCGCAGCGATGTATCCACATCGATCACCAGCGCTTTGCTATTACTAACCGCGCCGATAGCCAGCCACCCGCTACCGGTGTCGGTCCGGTACTGCCATTGGCCCTGCGTGGTGGTGGTATCATTGCCAATAGCAATCGCAACCACTGATCCGTCCACATCCGAAAGGCTGGCACTGAAAATCGCGCTTACCACATCCCCGTTGTGTGCGTTGCTATCTTCCGCAATATCAGTCAACACGCCGTTACCGAGCGTGGGAGCATCATTAACGGGGGTAACGACATTACTGATTTGCCCCCCGGCTGCAGAGAAAGAAGTGTCATTACCGCGTACGCTGACATCGGCAAAGACACGACTCGAATCTACTGATGCACCACCGCCCCAGGTATCGTCAATAGCGAATGCAGTGAGTTCCGGTGCCAGACCATTAAAGTCCGCTGCAGGTAAAAACCTTAAATGCGCTGCGGCGTCAATCACCAGCGCATTAGTTTGTTCGACTGAACCCACCGCAAACCAGCTCCCACCGACATCGGTAGAATACTGCCACTGCCCTTCACTGCCGGTAGCATCATTGGCTATCGCAACTTTATTAGCGGTACCATCTATGTCCAGTAACACACCGGAGAAAATGTCACTCACCATGGTACCGCTATGTGTAGAGCTGTCTTCGCTTATATCATCCACAACACCGTTCATAATCGTCGGTGCATCATTAACCGGTAATATATTACTGATTATCCCGGCCGCACTGGCAGACACCGGTGTGCTGCCACCTCTTGCAGATACATCAGTTTCCTTCCTGACGGCATCGGTGGTAAAACCATCCGCATAAGAATCATCAACAGCAAACACCGTTAACGATGGCACCAGACCATTGAAGTTCACCGATGGTAAAAAACGTAAATGTGCGCTTGTATCCAGCAACAAAGAGGTTGAATCACTCACAGAACCGATGCTGAACCAATTCGTCCCGTTGTCGGTTGAATACTCCCACAACCCTTCTGTGTTTGTTGAATCGTCTGCAATGGCGATTCCAGTCACAGTACCGTCAACGTCCACCAACACACTGTTGAATATTACACCCACTGGTTGACCGGCGTGGCCAGTGCTGTCTTCGATGACATCAGAAAGAACACCATCTGAAAGCGCCGGTGCGTCATTGATCGGTGTTATAACACTGACAATACCAGCTGAACCTGCAGAGTAGGAGGTAATTCCGCCACGTATCGATACATCAGTCTCGACCCGGGCTGCCCCTGCGGTATAACCAGCAGCATGGGTGGCATCAACACCGTATACATCTAATGACGGCACCACTCCGGCGTAATCTGCCGATGGCACAAATCGCAACTCTGCTGTCACGTCGAGTAACAATGCTGCAGTTTCTGTCACCAAGCCTACGGCGTACCAGGTAGCAGAATCTGTAGAGTATTCCCAGACACCTTCAGTGACTGTCGCATCTCCACCGATAGCTATCCCGGTAGCAGTACCCTCAATATCGCTAAGCACTCCATTAAAAATATCACCAACAACCTGGCCAGGTGGTGCAACGCTGTCTTCGGGTATATC
>CALLLY010000289.1 GCA_938008205.1 uncultured Granulosicoccaceae bacterium | reverse complement strand
GCGAGAACGTGCCATGGCGAGGGCGTTTTTACGATCATTTAAGGCGCATAGTTATTCTAACGCCACGAAAATGATCGATAAAAACGCACTGTCAGGGTGCGTTCGCCGTAGCAGAGGTTCTGCCGCGCAGACTCCTGGTGTTGGTACTGCCGGAAGTTCATACGAGAAAACTCCTGTTGCAGGCTCGCTTACGCATCGATTTCCTTATACTGTTGGTCCGAGAACCGATTTTGCCGTTCAACGAAACAACAACATGCTTTGGGGCAGGGGTGATGACAATACTTGAGGCAACACAACAGCACCTGCCGCAGGTGCGTAGTCTGTTTCGTGAATATCAACAGTGGCTGGGTGTGGATTTATGTTTTCAGGGATTTGACCAGGAGCTGGCGGATTTGCCTGGCTGCTATGCCTCGCCACAGGGTGGAATCTGGCTTGCGCAAATAGACGATGAAATGATTGGCTGCGTCGCAGTGCGACCAAACACTGACACACAAGCGGAATTAAAACGACTTTATGTTAAGCCGGAATTTCATGGTAACGGTTTTGGCAAACAACTGTTCCAAACGGCGATGAATAGCGCTCAAGCAAAAGGCTATGCCACTATCGTGCTCGACACGTTGCCAACCATGCAGACTGCACAGTCTATGTATCGCGCGTACGGTTTTTATGAAATAGAAGCCTATTACGAAAATCCGGAACCGGGGGTTAAGTACTATTGTTGCAGGTTGACGTAAGAGTATGCAGAAGCGACCGGTAGGCAGGCGGCGCTGGCCAGACTTTGTCAGTTAGACTTTGCTGCCGACTTAAACTCGATTGGCCTGTCTTCGGGGGCCTGTTTGGGAGGCAAGGCAGCCTGGGGTGCTGCGTAGAATACCGGATCCTGCGTATCTATTGTGGTTTCAAACGGCTTCTTCATTTGCACGTTAGTACCATTTTGTTCAGCGTTTTGCTGGGCTTTGTGGAGCTGCTTTGCTGCCTCGTCCGACCATGGCAACTTGTACGATCTGGGCTCGTCAACTTCTGGTAGTTGTAACCACAGGTAAATACCTTCATCTTCCCGCATCAAAGAGCTGATCACAGCAACATCCTGCAGCTCCTTATGGGCGGTTTCCAGCTGCATAGGTTTGGGACGGCTGAGTATGTCATTCAAAGCGGCGTAGCCGACAGGCAGAAACAGTGCAGCGCAAACCAGTGCTGTCAGTTTCAGTTTTACTGAACGGGGCGCCCAGATAGCAATACTACACAGAAGCGCGGTTAAAGCCGCTCCGATAACGAACCAGTGGGTGGTAACAGTCATGATTTACGATTCCGGTTACGCAGCTTCTTTGGCAGGTTGTGTACGCTGCCCGCAACAAGATCTGCCTTATCATCAAGCTTAAAGCGAAAAACCGTAGACTCTTCGCCCTGATGGGTGAGATCCAGCTTGCTGACCAGCAACTGTTTGGCAGAGCGGTAACCCGGTTTTTTCAGACTAACCACTACTGTGGTCGGAATAGGGTAGACGGCCGCTGCGTTGCGGTATAAGTGTACGTTAACGGCATACTCGCCTTCAGGTACGCCGCGTGAATACGTGAATTCATAGTTGAGCCCGGTTAAGTCTGCAGTATCGCCAAGGTCATCGCGCAACAGGTTGAATACCTGCCCGCCTTTATTGGAATAGCCGACTGGTATGTCACCCGGTGCTTCCACCCAAAGATCAACATCGGCGTTGATATCGTCCGGCCATCGTAACTCGACGGTCAGGTTGCCCGGTGATTTCGATGTTTCTTCCGCGATTGCCTTCGGGTTTACGTGCGGCACCAATAACATCACTAAAGTGACGAAGCCTGCTAACGCCAGCATGATTACATCGCGAAACAGAGTGGATGTGCTCTCTTCATCGAACAGATCGAACTCACGCATTTTGTTCAACCGCCTCTTGTAAAGAGCCAATCAACTGCACGGTACCACCTGCCAGTATCTGGTAGTTAGCCATTAACCACACGTTCAATATAGAACCGATAAGTGTTGTATACAGGGCGGTAGACATTCCCTTAATCAGCATCGAAACCATGGGGGCGATCGCGTTAACATCGGAAGCCGTTTCCGGGTCAACACCGGACAATGCGATTATAAATCCCAGTACCGTTCCAATCAGGCCAAGTAGTACCAGCGTATTAGCCAGGTGCCGTACCACCGATATTCTGTGAGCCAGGCGCATTCGCATAGAGCCGCTAAGGTTGGCTCTGCTCTTGGCATTTGGGTTGTTGATCGCAGCGACAAGATGTTTGATGCCCGTGGCATTTAGCCCTTGTGAGCTGTTAAGTGCATCAATCTCGTTGTTGGTTTGCCAGACTTTCTGCGCGCAAATCACCAGCCCTATAAGAAACACCGCAAATATAACCACCGATAGATAGGTTTTGTCAGCGTCGATAACCATTTGCACGTACCCTTGCGACCAGGCGACACCGAGCAGAGCAAAGGCAAAAAGATTAAGCAGGATAAATCGCAAAAGTAAAAGTGATCTATGCGGATCTGCAATAGATTTTACGTAAGACTTCAACCCAGTCGGGGCTTGAGTCTGACTGTCCCCGGTTTGTGCGGCGCTTGCGAATGCCTGTGCCATAAGTTACCCCGTCAGTCTTTT
>CALLLY010000288.1 GCA_938008205.1 uncultured Granulosicoccaceae bacterium | reverse complement strand
GGTGGGCTATTCACCCACAGGCGAATTATTCAACCTGCATGCAGAAGATGTAGCAACGCAGACAGCGATCGATCTAACGGCCGACAAACTGATATTTCTGCACCACCAGACCGATGAACTGGCCGCAGCACTTGGCAATACCAGAGAAATTTCAGTCGGGCCGCATGGGGTACAGCAGGAGCTGCCAGACGAACTCCACCGACTGAAATCGGTTGTACACAATTGCGCAACTGCCTGCCAGCGTGGTGTGAATCGATGCCATATTGTTAGCAGTCTGCAGGACGGCGCACTCTTGAAAGAAATATTCACGCGCGACGGCAGCGGATTACTGATCGATTCGGGTAACTACGATTCAATAAGGCTGGCAACCCATCGTGATGTCGCCGGCATTAAAGCCCTGATTCAGCCCCTTATAGATGAAGGCATTTTGCTTGACCGCAGTGAACAAGACCTGGAACGAAGGATCAGTGAATTTTACGTCGCAGAACGCGAAGGCAGCGTGATTGGATGTGCCAGCCTCACGCGATACCACACACAGGCTGAAGTAGGATGCCTGGCTATTCATCCGGACTTTCGAGCCAGCGGCAAAGCAACCGAGATGCTTCAACACCTGATCAAAGAAGCAGCGGCCGCAGGATGCAAACAACTGTTCGCATTGTCTACCAGAAGTGGTGACTGGTTTCGGGAGCAGGGCTTTGTACCGGGGGATCTGGCTACTGTACCGGTCGATGAAAGCCGGCTTGCCAACAAGCGCGGATCCAAGCTGTATGTATTGGACCTTGCCTGAACCAGGAGTCTGCGCGGCAGAACCTCTGCTACTGCGAACGCGCCCTGACGGCGCCTTTTTATCGATCATTTTCGTGGCGTTAGAATAACTATGTGCCTTAAATGATCGTAAAAACGCCCTCGCCATGGCACGTTCTCGCAACGCAGACTTCTACCGCGCAAACTCCTAGCCCGCATTATTCATGAGGATTCGCCATTCAGCGGAAATAGTGCAAAGCAGGTCGCCTGATCGAGCGAGAAGCGTGGCCCGCCACGTACCGAGCTTGATCATGCGAGATGTGCAGCAATATTTTCGTCTGATGGTGAATAGGCACACTGTTATTTTGAAAAGATAACTGAATCAGTTTTTGGAGCTTTGTACATAGGCATTTCGCTAAATATCGCCTGTCGCCTTGTGAACAATGCGGGCTAGGCTTCAGTAGCGCGCTGCGCTATCGCATTAAACACATCGGCCAGCGCTGAAAGCCGTTCAAGCGGTTGATCCAGAGACAATAGTTCATGGCGCAACTCGGCAGACAACGGCAACAGCTCTACAAACCTGCTACCCAGCCACAATGCATCGTCAAGCTGCGGATCAGGATAGTCAATGTTACCTTCAACCTGCTCAAGAATTTGCTGCATCGCCTCTTGCAGGTAATGATATTCAGCCGGTACCGGTTGCGTCGGCTCCGCTGGCAGCAATTCAACATTGCCGAGTAAAAGCCCGGACTTGTCTGTGTGGGTATCCAGTATGCGAAACTTCTGCTGACCCTTAGCGACGATCAGCAACAGCCCGCTGTCATCCTGATCCCAATCCACAATACTGGTCAGGGTTCCATACGGGTATGGCGTCGCCGTACGACCAACCTCTGCGCCTTCTTTGACCAGACATATCCCGAAACCGCTTTCTTCACGAAAACAATTGCGGATCATATCGATGTAACGCCGCTCAAAGATCCGCAGCGGCATAAGCCCGTCTGGCATCACGACACTGGACAAGGGAAACAATGGAATCTGCATAGCAGTACTTTACAGCAAGGCATAAAAAAAGCCGAACAAACGTTCGGCTTTCAATTACCTTCTAAAACCTTGCTTTAGGTTATTTTGGAAACAACACCACTTCTACGCGGCGATTTTGCTCGCGACCATCGTCGGTGTCATTACTGGCTATGGGTCTGAATTCGCCGTAACCGGTGGCAGACAACTTGTCCGAAGCAATGCCGCTATCACTGAAGTAGCGCACAGCAGATGCTGCTCTGGCAACAGACAGCTCCCAGTTACTACTGAACTTCTGCGCCAGTACCGGACCTATCGGAACGTTATCCGTATGCCCTTCTACGCGAATGTCGTAGTCACCGTAGTTGCTAACGGTAGATCCAACAACGGCAAGCACGTCCTGTCCCGAAGCACTGAGCTGAGCACTACCGGTATTGAACAGACTGCCACTGGCCACCCGGATACCGATAGAGTCATCGGCGCGAACCTCAACAGTGGCACCACTGACACCATTTGAACGCAGCTGCTCTGCAATAGAGTCACCGACATTATTGGCCTTTTCGCGCTTGGCACGCATGCCCTGCTCGGTTGAAACATTAACCGCCATCAGCTTTTCTATTTCCTGACGAGCCGTGTCCAGCTGACTTTCTGCACTACCAAGTGTCGAGCGCAAACCGTTGAGTTCGTCTCTGGCCGAATCTCGCGATGCGCTTAACACCTCAAGCTGCGAGTTCAGATTGCCAACACGATTTTCAAAGTCATCAACCTTCGCTTGCAGAGCATCGGCACGCTCCGCATTTGCTGCCTTGGCCTGTTC
>CALLLY010000287.1 GCA_938008205.1 uncultured Granulosicoccaceae bacterium | reverse complement strand
GGGAGCAATGGAAGACCTTACCCATTATGTTGTTCAAACTTTTGGTCTGGAAGGAGATGCGTTAAAAGAGGCGCGTCAACAACTCACTGAAGGCCGGATAACCGTTTTTCTCAAAGGTACGGAGCAGTTGCTGCGTCGTGGCGGAGGTCAGTATTTTGCCGATGGCAAGTTAACCATGGCGGACCTGAAAGCGTTTGTACAAGTCAGGTCACTGGCGTCGGGCCGGCTGGAACATGTGCCTGGTGATATCGTACAGACACTGGCACCGGAATTAATGGAGCACCAGCAGCGTATCAGTGAAGAAGCTCGTGTTATCGCTTACTACGCGAGCAGAGCCTGATTTGACATAGTCGGGCTG
The DNA here is from genome assembly GCA_938008205.1 of uncultured Granulosicoccaceae bacterium. Taxonomy (GTDB): domain Bacteria; phylum Pseudomonadota; class Gammaproteobacteria; order Granulosicoccales; family Granulosicoccaceae. The sequence continues at coordinate 4,886 of CALLLY010000287.1, read as the reverse complement.
ACCGGGCTGTGCCACACGTTAAATTTGGCATTCAACGTCAGCCGGATTGTGCTGTGTGTCCAGGTGAAATAGCATTCTCAAAACGCGTGTAACGGATACACTGGTTAGTGTCACTTCATAGAGATCTGCTTTGTTGTAAACACGATGTCTGAAATGCCGAGGCTGCAGCGTGGCATGGCACTCGCCGCGACCATCATTGCTTCGAGCATGGGGTTTATCGACGGCACCGTTGTGCATATTGCCTTGCCGAGTATTCAGCGAGATCTCGGGACCAGTTTTGCTGCCCTGCAATGGATTGCAAACACCTATCTGTTGGCGCTGTGCGCATTGCTGGTGATTAGTGGTGCGCTTGGTGATCGCTACGGCCCTCGCCGTTTGTTTTTAATTGGTATCGCTGGTTTTACGCTGGCGTCAGCCGCTTGTGCAGCTGCGCCCGACAGTATCTGGTTAATTACCGCCAGAACGCTTCAGGGAATCGGTGCCGCGTTAATGCTGCCTCAGTCGCTGTCAATCATTGCCAGGCTTTATCCGCCAGAGCAACGTGGCAAGGCAGTTGGAATCTGGTCGGCATCGGCGTCTGCGTCTGCTGCGGCAGGACCTGTTATAGGCGGGTTTCTGGTTGATCATGGTGGTTGGGCCTACGCTTTCTGGGTAAATCTGCCACTGGGCCTGCTTGCCTGCGTGCTGACCATGGTTGCAGTACCGCGGGGTAATGAGCGTAAACAGGTTCCACTGGACTGGCCGGGTTCAACTCTATTAGTCGCAGCGTTAAGTGCGTTTGTTTTTGCGACGATTAATTTATCACTGTATCCGGTGTCTTCTGTGCAGGTATGGCCGGGTTGGGTGCTTGGGACTATCGGGCTGGTGCTGTTTTTCTGGTGGGAGCGGCGAGTGGCACAACCGGTATTGCCGGCGCACTTTCTGGCCAACCGCGAATTTGTTCTGCTTAATGCCTATTGCCTGCTGGTCTTTACGGCATTTACCGCGATGATGTTTTTGGTGCCTTATGTACTGATATCGTCACTGGGGCTAAGCGCTTCGATCACTGCGTTAAATATGTTGCCGCTGGGGATTTGTGTCAGTCTGATGGCGCGCCCGGTGGGTGGATGGGCAGACCGTGTTGGTTATCGTAAGCCAATGATCTATGGTGCTGTGGGTATTGCGCTGGCTACCGCATCCACTTGTCTGATCGTGTGGCTGCGCACACCATGGGCTGGTGCAGTCTCGATGGCATTGCTTGGGATTACCGCGGGTTTTATGGTGACTCCACTAACCACCGGGGTATTGAATAGCGTCGATACACAGGAAAGTGGGCTGGCATCGGGAATTAACCACGCAGTTACTCGTATCGGCAATCTGTTATCAATTGCCCTGTTTGGTGCCGTGCTGGCTTTGCGATATCGATATCATCTTGATGATAAGCTGGCACTGGTTGTCACTGATAGCAGCGAGCGCACTATTGTAGAGCCGGTATTGCAGGGTGCAGCAGATGCATTGGCTCAGGCGGATTTAACTTCACTTGATCCTAACCTGCAGACAACTGCACTTGAGGTGTTGACACTTGCTCTTGATCAGGCGTTTGTTGAAGTGATGTTAACCGCCAGCTTGTTTGCGTTGCTGGCGGCGTGGTTTGCTAAAGCGCTGGCAAGCGGTGTCCGTTGATTTTGTGTTATTGCAGGTTGCGTGCAAACAGATCAAACACTTTTTTCCAGCTTGTTTCCGCAGCAACCGGATTATAGGTGGCACGTTCCAGAAAACAGTAGCCGTGATCAGCGCCTTCGAACACATCCATTTCAAAGTCTAGCTCTGCAGCTTTCAGCGCACCGCGAAATGTTGAGATGTATTGCGGTGGTGTATAGGAATCCAGACTACCGAAGCCATAGTAGAGCTCAGCTTTTATACCGTTCAGGTGAAGGTGAGGCGAGTCTTCCTCATCGGTTACCAGCCTTGTGCCATATAGCGAGGCTGCACAGGCAAAGCGATCGTTAAACTGTTTTGCGGTTGTGGTAATAAATCGTCCACTCATACAGTAACCCACACTGCCGATTTTGTCTGAAAGCACTTCCGCCCGACCGTCGAGGTAACCGATGATCCCTGCTGTATCCTGATTGATATTTGCGTCGGTGAGGCCCCGATACGCAGACAGAATAACCGAAGTCATTCCTTCATTTCGTCGTGTTACATCAAAGCGCAGGTTGCCGTAGCGGTGGTATAGGTCCGGCACTATGCACGCATACCCTTGAACCGCAATGCGTCTGGCCATGTTATGAAGCTCTTCACGTATCCCTGGTGCATCCATGTACAAAATGATTGCCGGTCGTTTCTCGTTGAGGTCCGGTACCACATAGAAGCTGGGTATAACGCCGTGAGCGCTGGTGACGTTGACGATACTTTCATGCATAACAGGCAGCCATATCAATGGAAGTGTTTATTGTACTAATGTATCGCCGTTCAAGGTGAGATGATATGGGAATCGGATCACATAGGTGCCTGCAGTGCGTAAAGGCGCTAGAAATTTCGGGGTGGATCACATCGGAAATGGAAATATTGCTTTAGCTCAGTTGGATTTTCCGCGTTCTGTACTGTGCTTGTCGGGGGCTCGAATCTGCGGTAACCGTGGTAGTGGCGAGCGTACCAGCCGAACCAGTTAAATGGCTGACCGACGATGCTATAGGATCCTCTGCAGGCGCGCTGCATCAAACGGTAGGCGCTGATTCTGCCGGACTCGTCAATGGCGGGAGTGCCGGTAAGGTCGTAACGAATTATGCCCAGCTCCGAGGTGTTCGATGGAGTAAATTTAGCGTACGGATAGGGCGCTTGTATCATCACCGCTTTGCCTGCACATCCCATACTCATCAGGGTGATTACTAACAGTAGAGCTAAACGCATGTGTGCACTTCCGTATGTTTTTATGACAATCAGGGCGATTTCATTGACCGCTCTGCGGGGTTATCAGCTTTAGTTGCCCGATCCCGATAGCGTCATGTGCAGCGCGATAGTTCACTGAAACATGACAAAAAGTTAATGTTTGAACAGTATCGTCTTTGAATATTAGCTGTCAAGTGACGATTCACGACGATCGTATTTGTTGCGTTGACAGGCTCAGTTTGTCCCCGCAACACCTTATTGGGTAGTGCTTGTTGTTAAGTAATAACTTCGGTACTGCTGCATTTTATCTGGGCAATACTGTTTGGTGATTCTTAATGGTTTGACATACCAGCTTACGCAACACACCATATTTAGTGTTCATCAGCGATGTGTCAGCATGCTTCAATTTCATCACAACAACAGCGCGTGGCTGTTTTTGCTGCCGGCTTTGACGGTGCTGATACTGGTGGGTGTGGTACCAATTGGATTTGTGGTGTTTTACGCATTGCACGACACTTTCGGTGGCAATGTTTTTATCTGGGTAGGTAGTCAGTGGTTCAAAGAGGTTCTTGGCAGTTCCGCTTTCTATGAGTCTGTTCTTCGTAGTTTAGGATTTGCGCTGGTCGCACTGCTTGTGCAAATACCATTGGGGTTATACATCGCTTTGCGCATGCCGAAGTCTGGTGTCCAGACTACCTGTGTCATTATATTACTGGCAATTCCAATGCTCACACCAACCATTGTGGTCGGGTATCTGTGGAAAGCAATGGTGCAGCCTGAAACGGGATTGTTGTATCAATTTTTTCAACTGTTCCATTTATCCCTGAATATGAATAGTCCTGTGTGGGCGTGGGTTGTTCTGGTGTTAATGGATACCTGGCACTGGACCGGTCTGGTGGTTCTATTGTGTTACGCGCGATTGCGGGCAATTCCTGATTCCTACTATCAGGCAGCGGCAATCGATAGTGCGGGCCGTTGGGCGGTATTCCGTTACATTCAGCTTCCCAGACTAAAACTGGTATTGGCGATCGCAATACTGCTGCGTTTTATGGACACCTTCACGTTGTATACCGAACCGTACGTTATTACTCGCGGCGGACCCGGGGTGAGCACTACATTTCTGTCGCATGAACTGGTACAGACCGGACTGATTCAATTTGATCTTGGTAAAGCAGGTGCAATGGCAGTAATTTATTTTCTGATTGTACTTTTATTTGCAGGTTCGTTTTATCGCTTGATACTGCCAGGGCACGGGTCCAAAGGTTCATCGGTTGGTATTATGAGATGAGTAAGCGGTTTACTGTTGTGCCAATGGTGTTTGCTGCACTGGTCTTCGTTCCTGTTTACTGGCTGGTTACCTTGAGCCTGCAGGGAAGAGGGCAAACAGCAGGTGGCCTGGTATGGTTTCCGGTAAGTCCATCCATCGATAACTTCAGTTATATTCTTTCAGAGCCGGATTGGTATATGGGTTATATAAACGCCCTTGCGTACGTCAGTATCAATGTGTTGATTTCGATATTAGTTGCGCTGCCTGCTGCTTACGCATTCTCCCGGTTTCGGTTTCCGGCAAATAAACTACTTTTTTTCAGCGTACTTATGCTGCGAATGATGGTTCCGGCAATTTTGTTGGTGCCTTTTGTTCAACTGTTTTCAATGGTTGATTTAATCGATACGCATATCGCTGTTGCTGTCGCTCACTGTTTTTTTACAGTACCGTTGGCAATCTGGATACTGGAAGGATTTATTTCAGAAGTGCCCATCGAAATGGATGAGAGTGCTGCGATTGATGGTTATTCAGTGTTTGGTTTTTTTACGAAATTACTGGTGCCGCAGATTTCCACCGGCGTTGCTGTTGCCGCATTCTTTTGTTTTATGTTTTCGTGGATAGAGTTTTTACTCTCGAATGCGCTGACTACTATTGATGCCAAACCGTTTGGCGGCATTATGACGCGTGCAGGAAGTGTAATGAGCGCAAATGTACCGTTGCTTGCAGCGGCAGGCGTGCTCGGTTTGATACC
>CALLLY010000286.1 GCA_938008205.1 uncultured Granulosicoccaceae bacterium | reverse complement strand
CATCATCGCAACCACACTCGGTACCATTGCAGCCGTGGGCTTAAGCCGTTCTGAAATGCCATACAAAAAAACCATTATGGCGTTTTTAATTTCACCAATGATCGTACCGTTGGTGATTACCGCTGCAGGTACTTTCAGTGCTTTTAGCAAGTATGGTCTGGCTTATACACACACAGGCGTTATTCTGGCGCATGCAGTACTCGGCATTCCGTTTGTCATTATTACCGTGACTGCCACGCTGGTCGGGTTTGACAACAGCCTGGTACAGGCGTCCTACAGCATGGGGGCAACACCGGTCCGAACCTTTTTCAAGGTACAGATGCCACTAATTCTGCCCGGAGTGATTTCCGGGGCGCTGTTTGCGTTTGTCACGTCATTTGATGAGGTGGTGGTGGTGATCGCCCTGGGCTCAGTTGAGCAGCGCACCATTCCGCGCCAGATGTTCTCCGGCATACGCGAGCAGATATCACCCACTATTCTGGCTGTGGCGACAATTCTGGTGATCCTGTCTATCGCCCTGTTGGCGACGCTTGAGTTAATTCGCAGGCGTTCGGAACGGTTGCGCGGCGTGACTCCGACCTGAGTGCTGAACTGTCAGCGAGGGGTTTGAGTGTTGTTTTCGACGTAGCTTTGAACTGAGTCGACACAATGCTCGTAAACTTGGTCAGTTAATCCGTAAGTGGCTGATTTGAGTCGCTTCCAGAACAACGTAACAACCCGTTTTTCACCACGATGGCGCCGCTCGGTACATCGTTCGATGCCGCGTGTTTTATCACCCAGATAGTTTTCGGACCTCCGCGAGGCATAGACGTGCGGCCATGGTATTTCGGCGTCATGTTGCGTAATTCAAGGTAACAACCTATACCACGCGTGTGACTTTTTAGTTGCTGGCAACTTGACGAAGACAGGCAATATGAAAGCGTATTCTCTTTTCTCATTGGCACGCAATGCAATGAGCTATCACCGCAACTGGCAGCGTGCATGGCGTAGCCCGGACCCCAAAAAAGAATATGATGTCGTCATCATTGGGGGGGGTGGTCACGGACTGGCAACAGCCTATTATCTGGCAACCCAGTGTGGCATCACTAATGTGGCGGTGCTGGAAAAAGGCTGGCTGGGTGGTGGTAATACCGGCCGTAATACCACTATTGTGCGGTCAAACTATCTGCTGGATGCATCGGCCGGAATCTATGAACACGCTGTAAAGCTATGGGAAGGCCTGAGCCAGGAGCTCAACTACAACGTCATGTTTTCCCAGCGTGGTCTGCTGCATCTTGCTCACAGTGTGCACGACATGCAGGAGATTGGCAGGCGCGGTAATGCCATCTACCTCAATGGCATTGACTCGGAATTCCTGACTCCGCAGCAAGTTAAAGAAATGCTGCCAATAATCAATCTCAATTGCAGATACCCGGTCATGGGTGGCTTGCTGCAAAAGCGTGGCGGTACTGCCCGCCACGATGCAGTGGCCTGGGGCTATGCCAGAGGAGCCGACGCCGCCGGCGTGGACATCATTCAAAACTGTGAAGTCACCGGCGTGCGTGTGGAGAACAACAAGGTTATCGGTGTCGATACCTCACGCGGTTATATCGGCGCCCGCAAGGTCGGTTCTGTGGCCGCAGGTCACAGTAGTGTGATCGCCGAAATGGCCGGCTTTAAACTGCCACTGGAATGTTACCCGCTGCAGGCTCTGGTCTCCGAGCCAGTCAAACCGATTATCGACTGTGTGGTGATGTCCAACGGGATTCATGTTTATGTCAGTCAGTCTGACAAAGGTGAACTCGTCGTGGGCTCAGGTTCAGATGCCTATAACTCGTATACGCAACGCGGTAGTTTCGATTTGATAGAACACACTGTCGGGCCACTGTGCGAATTGTTCCCGTTGTTCTCGAGACTGCGCATGTTGCGTCAGTGGGCCGGTATTGTTGATGTCACGGTAGACCGCTCACCGATACTGTCGAAATCACCGGTAGAGAATCTGTTCTTTAACTGCGGGTGGGGCACTGGTGGGTTTAAAGCCACGCCGGGCAGCGGTCATGCGTTTGCGCATTCCATTGCCAATGGTGAGATGAATCATATCGCAGCGCCATTCTCTATTGACCGTTTTAACAGTGGTGCGCTGATTGATGAAGGCGCCGCTGCAGCCGTAGCACATTAGTGTACTGCGACGTGCAAACGGTCCAAATGAGTCAATCGATCAAAGTGCTGTTTGCTTTGAATGAAAATTCGCGTAAATGCAATGGATTATTATGAATCAACCATCTAGTTGCACTTTAATCGTCGCCCCTGCGGGAGCTCGTCATTTGCTCCACAACTGCGTTGTAGCTCTTGATAAGGGAATGACCATTGTCTGCGAGCTACGCCTTGTTGTGAAACAAATGACAAACTCTCATACGAACCTTTTACACGTTACAGTACACTGAGGAAAATCAATGTTTATAATTAATTGTCCTTACTGTGGTGAGCGTGATCAGACAGAATTTACCTGTCATGGTGAAGCACATATTGCCCGGCCAAAAGAAACTGAAAATCTCACAGATGAACAGTGGGGTGAGTATATTTTCTTTCGTACCAACCCCAAGGGCATGCACTACGAACGCTGGGTACATGCACACGGTTGCCGGCGCTGGTTTAACGCCTTGCGTAACACAGCAACCGATGAAATATTTGCCACCTACGAGGTAGGTGCACCGAAGCCACCAGCTCCGGAGAAACACTCATGAGCCAAAAGTACCGGCTTGAAAGCGGTGGCCTGATAGATCGCAACAAGAAGCTCAGCTTCACCTTTGATGGCAAAACCTATACTGGCTATCACGGTGACACACTGGCTTCGGCATTACTTGCCAACGGTGTACGGCTGCTTGGGCGCAGCTTTAAATATCATCGTCCACGTGGACTGATTGCAGCGGGCTCTGAAGAGCCCAATGCGCTGATGCAGTTGGAGAATGGCGCTTATACCGAACCTAACACGCGGGCAACCTGTATAGAGTTGTATGACGGCCTGGTGGCAACTTCACAAAATCGCTGGCCGAATCTTGAACACGACTTCGGGGCTGTTAACTCGGCTGTTGCGCGTTTCCTACCAGCGGGCTTTTACTACAAAACTTTTATGTGGCCTGCGTCATTGTGGATGACCTACGAAAAATTTATTCGCAAGGCAGCCGGTCTTGGAGTCAGCCCGACCAAACCCGATCCCGATGTCTATCACTCACGTTATGACCACTGCGACGTTCTGGTGATTGGCGCAGGCCCTGCCGGTCTGGCAGCGGCCAGCACAGCCGCCGCAAGTGGCGCAAGGGTTGTCGTTGTTGATGAGCAATCACAGCCCGGTGGTTCCATGCTCGGCAGTAAGCAATCAGATCAATATAGTCAGTGGCAGGAAAACACCGTTGCATCCCTAACACAAAGCGCTAATGTGCGGATGTTGCCGCGAACCACGCTTACCGGTTATTTTGACTACAATTACCTGACTGCGGTTGAGAAAGTCACTGATCATCTGGGGCCTGGCCGTGGTGGTGACAAACCTCGCCAGCGGTTTTGGAAAATACGTGCAAAGCAGGTCATTATCGCTGCGGGCTCTATAGAGCGCCCACTGGTTTTTGCCGATAATGATCGACCCGGGGTGATGCTTGCCAATGCGGTGGATACATACATTAACCGCTATGGTGTGATCCCCGGTAAAGATATCGTTGTCTTTACCAACAACGACAGCGCTTATCAAACAGCCATCAATGCAGCGGCTCACGGTGCCACGGTTACTGTGGTTGATACCCGCAAGTCAATTTCCGAAGCGCTGCAAGCTTCACTGAAAACTGCTGATGTTCGATTGTTTAAAGGGCATGCAATCTCGTCTGTACAGGGTAGTAAGGGTATTCATTCTGTTCGTGTCATGGAGTTGTCTGCTGATGGTAAATCGGTGGGTGGCCAGGCCTGGCAGATAGATTGTGAGATCGTTGCAAATTCCGGCGGCTGGACCCCGTCGGTGCACATGTTCAGTCAGAGTGGTGGCAAGCTTCACTACGATAAAAACATAGAAGGGTTTGTTCCCGATACGTCTAAAGCAAAACGCATCAACCCCAACTTCTCAGTCGGTGCCTGCAATGGTAAGTTTTCCACCAAAGACTGCCTTGCAGAGGGTGTAAAAGCGGGTAGTGATGCCGCTGCTGCCTGTGGATTTACTGCTGCACCTGGTTCACTGCCATCGGTTGATGATGACGGCATGGGGCATATCGAACCGTTGTGGCTGGTACCTACCGTGCATCCGGTCGGTGAAGGTTCGGCGAAACACTTTCATGATTTCCAGAACGATGTCACCGCTGCGGACATTCATTTGGCAGCAAGGGAAGGCTACTTATCTGTTGAACATCTAAAGCGTTATACCACTACTGGTATGGCAACTGATCAGGGTAAAACTTCCAACCTGAATGCGCTCGCCATCATGGCTGAAATTCGTGGTGCTCAAATTCCCGAGGTTGGCACAACGACTTTCCGTCCGCCTTTTACCCCGCTCACGTTTGGCGCGATTGGCGGACAGGAGTCAGGTGAGCTATTTCTGCAGGAGAGACACACCCCGATGCATGCGAGTCATGTGGCTAACGGTGCGGTGTTTGAAGATGTTGGTGACTGGAAACGTCCATGGTACTACCCGCAAGCTGGTGAAGACATGCATGCCGCGGTGCAGCGTGAGTCTTACGCAGTCCGGCAAAGTGTCGGGATACTCGATGCATCCACGCTTGGAAAAATAGACATTCAGGGTGAAGACGCGGCTGAGTTTCTCGAAATGATCTACACCAACAACTGGAAAAAGCTTGGCGTTGGACGTTGCCGCTATGGACTTATGCTAAACGAGCACGGAATGATCTTCGATGACGGCGTAACAACCCGTCTTGCCGATGATCACTTCCACATGACAACCACAACCGGTGGTGCAGCACGTGTGCTTGGCTGGCTTGAAGAGTGGCTGCAAACTGAATGGCCGGACATGAATGTGTACTGTACCAGTGTGACAGAGCAATGGGCGGTCGCTGCATTGAATGGTCCTCGCGCGCGTGAACTGTTGTCTTCGGTGTCAGATATAGATTGTTCCAATGACGCGTTTCCATTCATGAGTATGCGTGAAGGAACCATCGCAGGGATACCGGCGCGAGTTTATCGCATCAGTTTTACCGGTGAACTCGCCTACGAGATTAACGTGCCGGCGCGTTATGGCAAAAAACTGTGGGACACCTTGCTTGAGGCAGGTAAACCTTTCGACCTGTGCCAGTACGGTACCGAGACCATGCACGTTGTTCGTGCCGAAAAAGGTTTCATTATTGTCGGGCAGGATACCGATGGGACCGTGACACCACTGGATATGGATATGGACTGGATTGTCTCTAAAACCAAAGCAGACTTTCTTGGTAAGCGATCGTTTATGCGCTCTGATACTTCTCAGGAAGGCCGCCCGCAGTTTGTGGGGCTGCTGACTAAAGATCCGCAAGTGGTTTTGCCGGAAGGCGCACACATTGTGGCAGAAGTAAAAGATGCTCCCCCCATGCAGACACTCGGTCATGTAACGTCAAGCTATATGAGTCCGAACGTGGGTCGATCCATCGCTCTGGGTTTGCTGAGGAACGGCTTGAACCGTAAGGGTGATACGGTAACGCTCAGGCTAATGAATGGCGATGTCATTGAAGCCGAAGTCACCGACCCGGTTTTTATCGATCAGGCAGGAGAGCGCACCCGTGGCTAATCCAGAATTACAAACTCCTCTGAATGGTCAGTCTTTTTCGATAGATGGAATAGCCATTGTCGAGCTTGCGCCGTGCACCAAAATCAGTCTGCGCGCAAACCCCGAAAGTCTGGCTGGTGCTGTCGAATCAGTGTGCGGAGTTCCGGCGGTTTCTGCACCAAACCACTTTTCTACGGCAAATGAGAACATCCTGTACTGGATGGGTCCGGATGAACGATTGGTGCATTGTCAAAATGCTGTGGCCACGGACACTGTTCAGTCTTTAAAACAAGCGCTGCCCGTTGGTAAAAGTGCTGTGGTCGATGTCAGTGACTACTACACCGTGTTGCGTATTAGCGGTGATAAGGTGCGGGACATACTGGCAAGCGGCACACCGTTTGATGTCCACCCGGACGTATTCAAGGCCGGGCAGTGTGCACAGATCCGATATGGCAATGCATCCATTCTGCTGTCTCGTATTGCCGATAACACTTACGAGCTGCAGGTCCGCTGGAGTTTTGCACAATACCTGTGGAAGTATTTATGCAAGGTTGCCCGCTACGT